>JALYIG010000277.1 GCA_030775885.1 Acidobacteriota bacterium
CCATGGCGCCGTGAGATGACAAATTCTTCTGATGAAAGGCGATCGCCATCGTAATCGCCGCCAGAGGCCCTCCGATCAGCAGCCAAGTCCTCCGACGGACCAAAAAATCGGTAATCGGGCTCCAAAGAAAGTAAAGACTCGTCGGCAATGCGAGCAGGTCGATAATGTGAGATCGCCCTCCACTTCCGACTCCCTGCTGCGTCAGCAGGTAGGCCAGCACTCCGCCCTGGATCACGCCGTTGGCGACGACCGCCGACGGCCCAATCAAAAACGCGAACAGCCATGGCCGGTCTTTCCTCGCAGCGCCCGTGTCCGAACCGGGCGCAGAAGCCACCTCCGCCCCAACCGCCTCGATCTCATTCATCCACAGAATCTACCACGCCGTATCGCACACCCAAAAAATCGGCGCGCACGAAATGGACTGGCACCATTGGGATTCCGGCTGCGTCCAGCCTCACCAAAGGCCGCGGGCATGTCATAATGCATCCTCAATCGATACTCAGGCCTCTATATCCTTACAGTCTGTTTCCTCCCCTGGAATAAAGGAGCCTCCCCACCCGCATGGCATCTACAGCCATAGCCCCGCCCGACGAGTCCGCTCAAGCCCGAGCGGGCGTCAATCCATGGCTCATCGCGGCGGCCGTCATGCTTGCGACCTTCATGGAGGTGCTCGACACCGCGATCGCCTCGGTCGCGCTCCCTTACATCGCCGGATCGCTCTCTGCCACCACCGACGAAGCAACCTGGGTCCTCACCAGCTACCTCGTCGCCAACGCCATCATCCTACCGGCCAGCAACTGGTTCTCGCTCAAGTTTGGGCGCAAGCGTTTCCTGATGACCTGCGTCGCCATCTTCACCATCGCCAGCTTCGCCTGCGGAGCCGCGCCCTCGCTCATATTCCTGCTCATCGCCCGCGTCGTCCAGGGCGCCGGCGGCGGAGCCCTTCAGCCGCTCTCCCAGGCCATCCTGCTCGAATCCTTTCCGCCCGCTAAGCGTGGCGCTGCGATGGCCGTCTTTGCCTTCGGAGTTGTCGTCGCTCCGGTGCTCGGCCCCACCCTCGGGGGATGGCTCACCGATACCTACTCGTGGCGCTACGCCTTCTACATCAACATCCCCATCGGCATCCTCGCGCTGTTCATGATCAACCGCTTCATCCACGATCCCGACTACATCAAGAACGCCAAAGTCGCCCCCTTCGACGGCATCGGTTTTGGAGCGCTCGTGGTCTGGACCGGCCTGCTCCAGGTCGTGCTCGACAAGGGTCAGGAAGACGACTGGTTCGGCGCCCTCTGGATCCGCTGGGCCGTCTTCTTCCTCATCACCAGCTTCGTCTACTTCTGCTACCACTCCTGGACAAACAAGACGCCGCTGGTCGCGCTCAAGGTCTTCAAGGACCGCAACTTCATGATCGGCAGCATTCTCATCTTCCTCTTCGGCATCGCGATTTACTCCACCATCACCGTGCTGCCGCTCTTCTTCCAGGAATTGCTCGGCTACACCGCCTTCACCGCTGGACTTGTGGTCGCACCGCGCGGCATCGGCGCAATCTGCGGAATGCCCATCATCGGATACCTCTCCAACAAGGTCGATCCGCGTTACCTGCTCACCTTCGGCTTCATGACCTTCGGCCTCACCACGCTCTATTTCGGCAACGTCACCTTCGGCCTCTCGCCGACCACACTGCTTCTGCCCATCCTCATTACAGGTTTTGGACTCTCCTTTGTCTTCGTCCCGATCTCCACCGCCGCCTACGGCACCCTGCGCAACGACCAAATCGGAAACGCATCCGGCGTCTTCAATCTCATGCGCAACGTCGGGGGATCCATCGGCATCTCCATCGCGCAGACCCTGCTCACCCGCCGCACCCGGGTCCACCAGAACGAGATCCTCAACTCCGTCCCGCAAACCGGACAGCAGTTTCAGAACTCTCTCGGTACCGCGCAGCACGCTCTCGCCAACACAGTCGGACCGGCCAACACACTTCACCCGGCGCAGGCAGTGCTTTACCAGCAACTCGGCCGTCAGGCTGCCATCTGGTCCTTCGTCGATGTCTTTCGCTGGCTGTCGCTGCTTTGCTTCGTCTGCGTCGCCGTGGTCTGGACCTTCAAGAAGGTCAAGCCAGGCAAAGCCCCCGCTGGCGCCCACTGACCCGGCTCAACACCATCCGGCCGGGCTAGCCCAAATTTAGATGGCAAGAGTCCGAACCCTTGGCATACCATGTCGGTATTCGAAGACTGAGATTTTTCTAGACCACATCAAACACACGCGTTGGCTTGGGGACAGCTAAATCTATGGGTGTAAGAATCCGCCTCTGCAGAATGTTGAAGACTGCAACTCAACGCCCGATTAAGTTCTTCGCCGCATATTCAACACAGCGAAGTCTTCTCAAATCCACACTCATTCTCCTGCTTGTGCTGCTTCAAGTCTTCCCTGCTTTTGCGTGGGTATTTCCTGAGCACCGCGACATTGCCGTCCTCGCCGTTCAACAGCTGGACTCAGACAGGCAGGCTCAGTTGCAAGCGCTTTGGGCGGAGGCTCGCAGTGGGCACGAAGCGCGGCTTTGTGCGCAGATGGGCGATCCGGCGCAAGCGCCCAAGCCAGCCTGCATCGACTTTGCGGCGTGGGCTGCAATCTCCGGAGACCACTCCTGCTCGGCGCGCGACATGCTCGACACAGCCCTCAACGCACCGTGGGTTTTAGGCGTAGCTCGAGTCGGCGGCCGTCTGAAAGTTCAGCTCGCCGCGGCTTCGCGCCAAGGGCAGCGGGACAATGCCGTACGCGACTCCGATCTCGCACTGGAGCGAACTGACCCGCAGTATGTCACCCGCGCAAGCTCAAACAACGCCCACTTCCTGCTAGCGCGGACCAGGATCGACATCGATCCTGAGGGCTATGCGCATAACGCACTTGGCCCGAAAGCTGAAGTGAATGCTCTGGGAACCTACGTCTGGTATCACCTGCGAGCGCTGGACAGAGCGCGTTCGATCTCCCGCGGCGTTGTGCCCGCCGAAGCTCACGCAGACGCAGTCCGGGCAGCGCTCGCCGATGAAGCTTTCGCCTTGCACTTCCTCGAGGATAGCTTCGCGGCAGGTCACGTCGCAGGCAATTGGGGCAAGACCACCATGCGCAAGGGAACGCATGACTTTTATAGCCAGCGCGGTCTTGCGTCCGTCACGTGGAACGGCGACCGCTTTGTCGCTCAGGGCGATGCTTTCATGTTGCCGGCAGACGCCGAACGCACAGGGAACGCCGTTCGCGACAGCCTGGCGCAACTGGTTGATTCCTTCGCCGGCAAAGTCGAACTGACTGAGCCCGACGATACAAACTTGAGGGCAGCAGATTCTTTCAATGTATGCAGGGAAGAGCAGTTCCCTGCGGGCGCCGGTACGCGCGCGGATATCACCCTCCTGAAACCGATCTTGATGCAGACACCCGTCCCTGGACTGGGCAGCGGGCCGGGAGAACTGCCTCGTTTCCGCTCCGAAATGGGCGCGTTTTTCGGATTATCGACCGGATTCCGAGGAGGATTGTTGACCCATGGTTTTGGCTCCGGGGAGGACGGTGCCAGCGGCATCTCAGGCATCGAGTTAGGGGCCCGCGTCGGCTTAGGCATGGAGGGCATTCTTAACGACTCCAGCGATGGCCTGGTGTTCCTTGAAGGCGGCGTTCGCAGTGACACGCGCGCCAACGGCTCCGCCATACTTCCCGGCCGCGGCGCAGTCACGGCAAGACTTCGGTTGCCTTTCTGGCTGATACCGGGCGACGTCGTTGTTGCAGGGCCGGTCCTTGCCCTGGTGTCGAAGCCGAAGCTGCAGACGATGCTAGTTGGCGCAGTCAACGGGGGCGTCATCCCCTGGCAGGCTGGGATCGCAACCCGCGCCGGCCGTCTGCAGGCGGTGCTTGGGCGGGAAGTGGGCATAAGCATCTATCGCAGTGGCCAGGATCATCCATTTGATCTGCCCACCCCTGGGGTGCCGCCGTCCAATACCACCCTGGTAAACCTCGACTCGCTGCAACTAGAGTTTCCCGTCTTCGAGTACCGCATGTTCCGCGCTTTTTCTGTAAACCAAAGCTCCGGCCTGATGCTGCAGCCTTACATCGGCTTCGATATACCGGCTGCAATTACAGTTGTCTCGCCCACAAATGCACCTACCCCGCACGCGCATATGATCGTGACCACCGGCGTTCGTGTCGTCTTCGATTGGCGCCACTACATCAGGTGATCCACCGCGATGGAGTGCGTCAGGCAAATGGGTTTAACTGTGTCTTGTAGCAAGGCGACTCCACGTCCAAGTGGAGAGTCGCCAATTCGGATGAGATGATGTCAGGATGCAGAGACCGCCATGCCATCATTAGCTCCAATTCCTTCATCAGACGCTTGGCTCCCAGCAATGGCAGTTGTGCGAGGCTGTCGATCAAGCTGGTTGCATGCTGGTGATGCCGAGACCGGGGAATCAGGCCAGTACGTAGTCGCCTTCACTTACGAAGTTCGTGGACGAGACTATCGTGGCTGGTATTTTGCCGGGGAATTTCACGACAGTGGCGAGACGTTTGAGATTCTCTACGATCCCCAAAGAACGGCACTGCCTGCTTGACGTTCGCGTTCGCCTTGGTTGCTTCGAGCGGTGTTCATGATGAAAAGGATATGCGATGTCCGACCGGAAGTGACATTCGGAATTACCACAACTTCCACGTTACGCGTTTGCTCTTCGTCAAAGAACCGCCCTTCTCCACGGTCCCTAACAGATGCTTCCCGCTTGGCGAAAGGTATCGTAAGCTTAATTCTCACCTTCACTTATCTTTTGAGTCGCAACCTACGGGAGAGTCACGATGCACAGGCGAATGATAGGCGTGATTGTCATGGCAATCACGATGCATACAGCCGCGATGGCGCAGGACAAACCAATGACGGCGCTGCGCCCCGACCAGGTTACCTACCTCGCTCTCTATAAGGAGTTGGTCGAGACCAACACGACGCTCTCTGCAGGAAGCTGCACGACGGCGGCCGAGCGAATCTCGGCTCATCTGAAAGCGGCCGGGTACGACGACAAAGACATCACGCTATTTTCAGTGCCAGACCATCCTAAGGAGGGTGGGCTGGTCGCCATCCTGGCCGGAACCTCCAAGACCGCGAAGCCGATGTTGCTGCTCGGCCATCTCGACGTAGTCGAGGCTAAGCGCGAAGACTGGACGCGCGATCCGTTTACGTTGATTGAGGAAAACGGGTATTTCTACGGCCGCGGAACCAGCGACATGAAGGGGATGGACGCGGTCTGGGTCGATATGTTGGCGCGTTTCAAACAGAGCGGCTACAAGCCGAAGCGCACCATCAAGCTGGCGCTGACCTGCGGCGAGGAGACGACCTACGCCTTCAACGGGGCGGAGTGGCTTGCGAAAAATCGTCCCGAACTGATCTCCGCTGCATTTGCGCTGAACGAGGGCGGGGGCGGCCGCACCGATGGCCACGGCAAGCTTTTAGTGCAGTCGATCCAAGTGGGCGAGAAAGCATCGCAGAACTTCAGACTGGAGACCGTCAATGCAGGCGGACACAGCTCGATTCCAATACGCGACAACGCGATCTATGAACTAACCGATGCGCTGGTGAAAGTGCGCGAACACGAATTTCCGGTGAAGTTTACGGAAACGACAAAGGCCTATTTTGCCAAGGCGGGAGCTGCTCACCAGGATGAGATCGGTCATGCGATGGTAGCGTTATCGCAGAACCCAAACGACACGGCCGCGGAGGCGATCGTGTCGAAGGATCGCTCCTATCACAGCATGCTCCGCACCACCTGCGTTGCGACTCTGCTGGAAGGCGGCCACGCCAATAATGCGTTGCCCCAGCGGGCTGCAGCCAACATCAATTGCCGCATCTTCCCCGGCGAAACCGTGCAGGAGACACAGGCCGCTTTGGTGGCGGCGATAAACGATCCTGGCGTCAAGGTCTCTGCTGTCCCCCCGATCCGTCCTATCGCCCTGCCACCGCCACTCGATCCCAAAATCATTGCTCCGGCCGAAAGCCTCGTCGCGAAATATTTTCCAGGCGTACCCTTGATTCCTTCGATGTCGACCGGAGCCACCGATGGGATTTTTCTGGAAGCGATAGGCATTCCAGTCTATGGCGTGCCAGGCGGTTGGGGTGATCCGGACGGCAATGGCGTGCATGGGCTCAACGAACGCCGCAGCACCCAGTCCCTATTTGTCGGCCGTGATTTCTTGACGGACTTGGTGAAGCTCTACGCGGATTCAGACTGACGGCAGCAAAAAGATTTGTCATGACTTGCCGCGAAAAGTATTAAGAAGTTCGATCCACAGGATCGCGGCATGCAACGGGTGTGTCCCAGATCACAGCCTCACCCGTCTCGCCCTCCTATAATGAACCAAGAGCCAAACTGCGCCCAGCGT
>JALYIG010000278.1 GCA_030775885.1 Acidobacteriota bacterium
GCTCACTTCGCTTGCGACGTACTCGTCCAGCCGTTCGCCATCGGGCGCGTCGCCCGTCCACAGCGTCTCGGCCGGATTAAAGCGCGCTGCATCGATCAACTGCGGCATGGTCATGCCCAGGCTCAGCACCTCGCGATTCCCTTCGGTGATCCCGACGCGCGGCAACAGCTTTGGCGCGCAGATGCCCGACAGCTCATACGCCGCCAGCAGATGCTTCGCCGCCTCATCCGTCCCGAAGCGCTGTGCAAACTGCCCAACCCAGTACGCCCGTTCCTTCGCAGGATCGCGCTCCGGGTTCCACGCATATCGCGCCCAGGCCTGATACCAGATCCAGTCGCGGTCCATCTGCATCAGCCGCGGAGTCGTGTTGTCCGCCGTGTATGGCCAGTCCCAGTAGCGCAGCGGATACACATGTACACCGCCGATGCCGATGCGCACGAAGTTCAGCACCGTCTGCCGGATGAAGTCCGGATCGCCCCAGCGAAACGGCTCGAGGTTCGACAGCAGGTGGATGTTGACGATAGCCGTGTCGGACCCGGCGACCAGCTTTTCGAAGCGCTGTTTGATCGGACCGCGAATGTTGGTCCAGGTCAGCGACTCGCCATTCCACTTCCACATGGTGTCGAAGTTCGAGTAGAGCGGCTTGACCGCAGGCATCACGTCTTCGATGTCCGTGGCATGGGCGCGAATGACGATGGGAGGCGCGGGGACGCGATGGCCAGTCTGCTTCTCCAGTTGCGCAAGCCCGTCCTTCACGCCGGGAACGATCGCTTCGGTTGCCCACTGCGGGCCGTAGTGCGGACCCATCGCCTCACCCAGAGTCATAAAGATACCGACGTTCGGATACTCGCGGATGAACTCCGAGATGCAGTAGCGGGTATATTCGGTCGCAAGCGGTGTAGGCGCGGACAGGTGTACGGGAATGCCGTGCGCCTTTGCGAACGCGTGCGACAGGTGAATGTTGTAAAACCCCTGCAGCACCCATATGCCGCGCTTGTCCGCCTCTGCCGTCAGCCAGCGAAACATCGCGATGTTCTGCTCTAGTTGCGCCGTCGGCAGTTCCTGCGCCTCCGGGTACTTCGGCAGCTTCAGCAGTGAAGTGAACGGGTGCCCGTTCCACAAATACAGCGTGTTGATGCGTTCCGCGACCAGCGTGTCGAGGTACTTGCTCCAATCCGCCTTGTCGTAGAACCAGGGAAACTCCTCCGGCGTGTAGCGGTAGTCGTACTCCGCGCCCTCGTACGTAATCTCCGGCCGTTGCAAGCCGAGTGCGGTGCCGCGCAACTTCAACTGTGGATGATCTTCGTAGTCAAGTTCCGCAGGCAGCGCACGCGCCACCCGAATACGGTCTGCCAACTCCATTGCGCCGTACAACACACCCGACGGATCGTAGCCGGTAACCAGGATAGTCGTGCCAATCCGTCGCAGCAGAAACGCTTCCTTTGCGTCCGGCCAGAAGTCCGGAATCTGTTTGTCGTAAGCCTTTAGCAGCGGATCCATTCGGGTCGCCAGAAGAATCTGCTCGTCGCCGGGAAGCAATGCCACAGCTTGCTGCAGCCGCTCTTGAGCGAACAGTTCGCGCGGTGTCGCAGTCGCCGACACGCGAACCTGCGGAGCCGCGAATGCACTCGGAGCGGCGAGACAGAGAAAAAGAAGGATGCTCGGAATTTTCATGCTATCAACCCGGTTCATTCGTAGGCACGAGAGGCTCATCGCTCGACTTCGGCTTGCCCTTCACGTCCGAGGTCTTCTGGAACAGCACCGCACGATACGGCTTGCTGGGCAGGGTTAGCCGCGACTTGCCGCTAAAGGTCCCGGGCACAGCGGTCGCGGTCATAGCAAATGGATCGATCAGCGTAGCGGAGAAGTTCGCCGTCGCCGGAAGGGGAAAGTCGTACCGCGCAGGCCGGTGATAGTCAAAGTAATACAGAATCGACCCTTCCGGACCGTTCGCGGAAAGATAGTACGCGCCTTCGGACTCGTTCAGTCCAGCCTTCGTAATCTTCTCGACCACTGCTCGGAGAAACGCGATCCGCAGTCCGGCTTCTCCCTGCAGCCGTCCAGCGTCCGACCAGCTCGATTCGCCTGACTCAGAGATGAAGACCTCTCCATGGGTCGCGTACACGCCTCGCACGGTCGCCAACCAGAACCTCCGCGTCATCTCCTCGGCGGAGAGATTGCCCCAACGCCGGTCAACGTCGCCCTCATATTGGACTTCGTCGTAGACAATCGGCTTGCCCCACGCCGCCCGCCGATCCGCCGACTTCTCAAAATCGTAGCTCTGTAAACTTGCATGAGTACACCATGGCTTCGAGTGGTCGTAGATCACGCGGCTGTGATGGATCGACCGCAAATGCGAGTAAGGATCTTCCGCCTGCGTGATGCGAAAGAACCGATCCCAGTCGCTCATGGTCTTCGACTTCACCAGGTCGTACTCGTTTGCAATCGACCACCAAACATTCCGGAATGCGGAAAGCCGCGCGATCGCGTACCGCAGATAGAAATCATCCGCCTCCGCGCCCATCGCCTTATACCCCCAGGCGTCGTAGGGGTGGAACAGGATCAGGTCGGCCTCGATGTTTGCCTTTTGCAACTCCATCAGGCGCCGCTCCAACTGCCGGAAGTACTCCGGATTGAACCGGGTCAGGTCGTTCGTGCCGCCGCGTCCATCTGCGCCTGCGCCCGAGTTCGGAAACGGAAGAATCTGCAGTCCCTTGCCCAGCGGCTTCGGCAAGACGCACACACGACTCTTATTGAAGGTCGCAACTTTCATTCCGCTCAGTGAGGCCTTCGCGTTCTCCTCGGCAGCAAACAGATACGCGTAGGTGGTCGTGCCGAACGGAAAGTAAGGCGTCCCGTCAGCGAACTGGAAATGAAACTGATGCGCCGTTCCCACAGGCCCATGATTGCCGGGCGTAGTCGGTGCGGTGCACACGAAGCCGCCGGTATGGCCCGCGAGTTCCTGCGCGGAACTTTCGGTTGCATAGCTCCATCGGCCAACTGAGTCCGGCATGAACCGTACGCGGTATGTGCCATCCCCGTCGTAGAAGCCGGTGACGCGAATGCTGCGATGCTCCAGCGTAAACTGTGCAGTCAGGGTGACATCTTTATAGGGATTCCCGGTGGAGGGTCCGGACAGCGCGACCTCGAACATGCCCCACTGTTCAACACTGCCCGCGTCAGTCGAACCTGACTTGGCGGGTGTGGCAGCAGCCGCAAAATTACCTGGTTCAAACGCCGCCGCTGCCACGGAGGCAGCGCCAAAACGAATAAGATCTCTGCGATGCATGGAGTTCTTTCTCGAGCGAATCGATGAGCCGATGGTGACGAACCAGCCTTGGAGGCTGATCAAGAGCCTCCGTTCTATCCAACCGGAGTGTCGCCTGTCAATTCCATTATGGAAGTTAACGTTAGAGAGTGAAAGAACGCGCGCGACTTGATATAGTCATTCGCACTGGGCACGAGGCAAACATGAGGAAGGAAACATTGAAGCTGGGTCCCGCAATCGCGGACAAAGCGGTCAGACGGCGCATTCCCAAATGGGCATTGCAACCCAGCGCGACCGCGACGGCCGACGGGCAGTACTACCTACGCACCATTGGGCGCGCCCTCGAAGTCCTCGACTGCTTTGATGGCCAGGTCACGCTTTCGCTCAAGGAAATCAGCGTTCGAGTCAAACTGCCGGAGACTTCACTCTTCCGCGTTTTATTGACTCTGGAGAAGCACAAGTATCTGCAACAGCATCGGGATGGAAGCTACCAGCTCGCACCAAAACTGATCTTTGGGTGGCTTGTTCAGGCGGCTGACCAACTGCGCGCCGTGGCCCGTCCCGAGCTGGAGCGGCTTGCCCACATGTTCAACGAAACGGTCAGCGTTTCGTATTTGTTCGACGACCGTATCCACGTTCTGGACTGCGTGGAGACCTTTCACGAGATTCGCATGACCAACAGAATTGGCCGTGTGCTGCCGCCTCATTGCAGCGCGATGGGCAAAGTCATCACGGCATTCCAGGATCGCCCCCTCGCAGAACGCATTCTTGAGGTGTACGGTCTGAACGCACGTACAAAACACACCATCATTGACCGGCAAAAGTTGTTCCTCGAGTTTGAAGAGGCGCGCCGGACCGGCATTGCCGCGGACCGGGAAGAATCGATTCTGGGCGGAATCTGCTTTGGTGCCGCTTTGCGGAATAGTGGCAAACCGGTGGTAGCAGCAATCAGCATCTCTACACCAGCCACTCGAATGACCCCCACCCTGGAGAAGGTCATTCCCGCAGCCCTGCTTGAGTCCGCGGACCGTATCGCCCAGCTCTTTCACTAAAACTGAGCGTGTCCGCGACCCTCTAGTAACAAAATGAAAGTTATTTCAATTATTGGCGTTCCCTATGCCAATAGTTTCCATTTTTGTGATTGACATTCTCTTAGCCTCTTCTCTATGTTTGAGGCCGCTCAAGAAAGAATCTTCCCTCAAAAGTACCGGAGTCATCGTATGAAACGCATCGCCCTGCTCTTTCTCGTCCTCATCAGCCTTCCCGCCTTCGCCCAGAACTCTCGCGGGAGTATCACTGGCCAAATCACTGATCCCAGCGGCGCTGTCATCCCGCAGGGAGTTGTCACGGTGACAGACACCGATACTGGGGCGGTTTCCCAGGTCACCAGCAGCGGAGGAGGCTTTTACACCGCGCCGGGACTACAGCCAGGACCGTATAAAATTTCGGTGGATGCGAAGGGCTTCAAGAAATTCACCCAGTCGGGCATCCACGTGTCCACCCAGGAGAACGCCACCGTCAACATCAAGCTGACCATCGGGGGCACCGAAGAAACCGTCACCGTCAGCTCCGATGCCCCGCTTATCGACATTGCCGATGCATCCACCGGCCAGGTGCTCACCAGCGAGCAAGTCGCCAGCCTGCCCAGCGACGGTGGCTCGCCCCTCGGCTTCGCCCGCATCGAATACGGTGTCGTCTCCAAGGGCAAACACGCTCTCGGCGGCGCGCTCCCCTACAACAACAGTACCGTCGACGACTTCTCCCTGGGCGGCGGCAACTCCTCCTCCAACGAGCTCCTGCTCGACGGCGTCAACAACATGCAGGACTCCACCCGCACCGCCGGCTTCAGCCCCGCGCTCGACTCCGTCAATGAGGTCCGCGTCGATGTCTTCGGCGCCAACGCCAGCTATGGAGACACCTCGGGCGGCACCGTCAACATCACCACCAAAGGTGGAACCAACACCTTCCACGGCTCCGGAGCATGGCTCTACCAGGCGGCTGGATGCTCCGCACTCTACGGAGCCTTCGTAGATCGCGGCACCAACCACTGCTCGCCGTTCACCGCATTGCCCTGGTCGCAGAAGGCAGGGGCCGCATTGCCGCCCGCCACGCACCAGAATCAGTTCAACGGCACGATCGGAGGTCCCGTCTGGATCCCCGGGATCTTCAACGGCCGCGATAAGCTCTTCTTCTTCTACGCTTACGAAAAAGTAAAAGGACAAAGTCCCCCCGCAACCACCATCGGCAGTGTCCCCACCCAGGCGGAGCGAAACGGTGACTTCTCGGCTCTTCTCGGACTTGGGGTTGCCTATCAGCTCTACAATCCCTACGCTGCGGTCGCCAGCGGATCCAACGTCACCCGCAGCGCCATCCCCGGCAACTGTCTGGTAGCGACCTGCGGCAGTACCGTGGGCGCGAATCTCCAGCTCAACCCCATCGCGCAGGCCTACCTGAAGAGCGTCCCCCTGCCCAACTACAGCGGCCCCACAACCACCGCCGACGGCCAGAACAACTACTTTACCTACACACCGACCGTGGTCAATTACACGTCCAATATGGGGCGTGTCGATTACAACTTCGGACCGAAAAACAAGATGTGGGGCACCGCCCACCGCAGCAAATATCTTGTCACCCAGAGCAACTACTTCCACAATCAGCTCAGCGGATCCATCGCCGACCAGATCACAGCAGGCGGCCTGCTCGAAGACGTGCAGACTTTCACGCCAACCCTCTTCCTCGACGTTCGCGGAAGCGTCACCCGCTACGACAACCACAGCACTGTTTCCAGTACTGGAACCAGCCCGAGTACCCTGGGCTTCCCGGGTTATTTGTCGGCCAACTCCACCTCGATTGCGCTTCCCCAGATCACCTTCACCGACTCTACAAATCCGCTTGGATACAGCAGCCAACCCGGGTCAGGCGAGGATTTTGACACCGTCGCCCTGTTCGCCACGCTCACCAAAATCCACGGTCCACACAGCTTCCAGATCGGTACTGACATCCGTGCCTACAAAGGTTCGTACATCACTCCGGGAGCTACCAACGGTACCTTCTCCTTCGCAAAATCCAACGGCAACCCGGTCGCAGCCAGCAATACCGCCACGCCGGCTACCTTCGGCAGCTCCTATGCTCTCTTCCTGCTTGGAATTCCGAATGGGGGCTCCTACAACATCGCCGCTCCCTTTCAGTTCAATAGCTGGCTCGACGCCTTCTTCCTGCAGGACGACTGGAAGGCCAAACCGAATCTCACCATCAGCACAGGCATCCGCTTCGAGCACGAGCTTCCTGTGGTCGAAAGCCAGAACCGAATGGTGAATGGCTTCGATCCGACGATCATCAATCAGGCAACCGCGCCTGCCCAGGCAAACTACGCCGCCCATCCCGGCTCGCTGCTTGCCGCTGCTTCCTTCCTTCCCACCGGCGGCGCGATCTACGCCTCGTCCAGCAATCGTGCAGCCTACAGCAACCCTCCGCTCTACGTCAGCCCGCGCATCGGCATCAGTTGGGCACCCGACGCCCTGCACCAGAAGGGGGTTATCCGGTTGGGCTATGGTATCTATACCAACCCCTTCAACGACTTCAATCAGGGCCAGAGCTATGGCTACTCACAATCCACGCCTTACGTGCAGACCAGCAATACAGGCCTTACCAATGGCGTTCTCAGCGATCCGTTCCCGACTGCCAACCCAATCTTGCAGCCCACCGGCAATGCTCTTGGAGCCAACGTCAACCTCGGCTCCAAAATGGTCTACTACTATCCCAGGCTCAAGGTTCCCTACTCAGAGCGAACCAGCGTCGACTTCCAGTATCAGATCGGCAGAACCATCGTCATTGACCTTGGATATATCAATAACCACCAGGTCCACCTGTCCTATAGCAACGCTGTAGGTTCGGTTCCGCTGCTGCCGTATCTCAGCCGTTCGCCCTACTACGACCCCGCTGTCACCAACCTGCTTACCGGAGCGACCTTCAAGAATGGCGGCCCGGCCACCACCAACATCACCAATCCGTTCCTTGGCGTCGCCGGTATTACCGGCAGCCTCTCGACCGCCAAGACAATCGCGCCGAACACCTACTTGCAGGCCAATCCCGAGTATTCCTCGCTCACGGAGCAGTTGATCCCCGGTTCCAGTTCCAACTACAACGCCCTCAACGCTCGCGTCTCCAAGACCATGGGACACGGCCTCGATATCAATGGCGTCTTCGAGTGGTCCAGGCTGCTTGGAACGTTCAATCAGCTCAACCCCGGCGACGTGGTCAACTACGGCGAAACCACGTCGGACTATCCATTCCACTTCTCCGGCTATGGAACCTATCAGCTCCCATTCGGCCACGGGCGCCAGTTCTTCCATGGCAACCGCTACCTCGATCCCGTCATCGGCGGATGGCAGGTCTCGGCCATCTACCAGTTCCTCTCAGGAACGCCGATGTCCTGGAATAACGTCATCTATACCGGTAGCGGGTTTAAGGACTTTCATAACGTCCAGCACAGCTCGGCAAACGTGTTTGGACAGCCGGTATTCAACACGTCGGTGTTCGATACCCGGTCCGTTGTCAACAGCGCATATCCGGTCAACAACGACCCGACCAACGTAACCGCCGCCACTCCCTACAACCCCAACATTCAACCCACGGGCAATAACTACCGCACCTTCCCCCAATACCTGCTTCGTCAGGACTACACCAGCAACTGGGATGGAAACGTCCAGAAAAACACCCGGCTGGCAGAGAATGTCGTCCTTCAACTTCGCTTGGACCTCTTCAACTTACTCAATCGGCCCCAGTACAACACTCCAAGCGTAAGCCCCACGTCCGCAGCTTTCGGTACGTCCAGCGGTGTCTACAGCGGCACAGGATCCCGCAAGATGCAGCTCAGCGCACACATCGCCTTCTAGCGGCAAAATTCGGATAACCTAACCGTAACGAAAGAAATACTCAGCAAATTTGGCATGTCAAGCCCTGAAACGGCTTAACTCATTCACCCGTAAGGGAATAGTGAGTACAGTTGAGTTACGGTCTGCCCTGTACAATTGAATTAGTAAGAGACCAATAATACAAACGCCCCGGCAATCCGCCGGGGTTTTCCATTTCTGCGGCGTCTTTAACCAGCCTGTTTTCTTATGCTTATCCGTAACGCGAGTTGTTTGTTATATTTGCAGGATAAGTGGCGTAAATATAACAATTCAAGGTATTTAAACCAATGGGGGGGGCAATGAAAGCAAATCAATCAAACATCACGTCGTACGTGCCGCCCCGCTTCAGCCCCGCAGACACCGTTCCGTCCGCAGACACCAACCCAACCCGTTGCCGCCCAGCCCGAATCCCGGCCACCTTCTGCCCTGCCGGAACCGCCAGCCGAACCTCGCCATCCCGTGAAGCGCGCAGGGTCGCCGAGATCGCCTTGCCACCTTCCCAGGCCAGGTCGACCTCCAAACCAC
>JALYIG010000279.1 GCA_030775885.1 Acidobacteriota bacterium
CCCACTCATGGCGATGAGACTGCCATGAATGGGGCACAAGATGATGAGTGGGCCACCCGCCACCCAAAATAATGAGTGGGCCACCCTCCACCCAAATGAGTGGGCCACCTGCTAAGACTTGTGTCGCGCGACACATCCCTGGGAAAGAATCGGGGATATCTTTCCCGTGACTTCTAATCCAAAGAGACCAGGTTTCCAAAATGCGTCGTTTTCTTGCGTCTACTTTTGCATTTCTTTTTGCCTTCAACGGTTATGGCGTCACACAGTCCTTCACTGTAGCTCCTGCGACGACGTCGACTGTTCCTTCGGCAGTACCGAGCACGCAGCTCGCTCCGAATGTCTTGCAGAATGGGACCGCGGTGAAGCTGCGGCTTACTGAGAATTTGACTTCGGCGACTGCGAAGGTTGGGCAGCAGGTATCGTTTGAGGTGCTAAGCGAGGTCGAACTGCTGGGCGTGCCAGTGATCGCCAAAGGTGCGCAGGCGCTTGCAACGGTGACCATTTCGGAGACGAAGAAGAGTATGGGGCGGGGCGGAAAGCTGGATGTGAATATCGACAGCGTTCGGATGGTGGATGGCGAAAATGCTGCGTTGAGCGCCACGCAGAATGCCAAGGGCGGCGGGCATGTGGGCGCGATGACGGCAGGAATCGTGGGGACGGCCATTGTGTTCTTCCCGGCTGCTCCGCTGCTGCTGTTTATTCACGGGAAGGACATCACGATTCCGAAGGGGACCGAGGTGACCGCGTTTATCGCTGGGGATATGAACCTGGATATGGCGAAGTTCGCTCCTGTGCCTCTGCCCGGTACGGTGGTTGCGCCGGTTGTGGCCGCGGCATCGGGACTGACTATCGATGCGAGTGTGGCGAACTGCGATATCGATGTGGATGGAAGCTTTGTGGGGAATACGCCTTCGACGATGAACCTTGCGCCGGGCAAGCATGAGATTCTGGTGAAGAAGACTGGGTATAAGGACTGGACTCGCAGCATGAACGTGGCGAGTGGGGCGATTCGGGTGAGCGCCGATATGGTCGCGGTGCAGTAAGATCCAGCGTGGATTGAAAGAGTACGATCGGGCTTCGCCCGATGCCCACATCTCAAAAGCGAGATATGGGGCACCCGCCACCCGCCTCGATGCGGATTTGCTCTCGTGGCTCAAGCAGGACGGGCGGGGATGGCACGCGCGGGCGAACCAGATGCTGCGGGAACGGATGCTGACGGATTTAGAGGGGCGATTGGTGGGTGGGAGTTTATGACCCCACTCATCGCGATGAGGCTGCGATGAATCGGGCACCCAAATTATGAGTGGGCCACCCGCCACCCAAAGTGATGAGTGGACCGCCAACCGAACATGAGCGGGTGGGTGCGTCTGGAAGCGCGAGTAGCGTGAGTGGTTCCTTGAATGCGACAGCGAAAAGCCCGGTCTCCACACCTCCGCAAGGGTGGGGACCGGGCTCGGAACGCCGGGGAAGGCTGCTGGCTACGGGTTAGTAGCGTGAGCGGCGGTTTTCCTGGGCGGCCTGACCGGCTACGGCTCCGACGCCTGCACCTGCCGCTCCGCCGATGATGGCGCCTTTACCTCCGCCGAAGAGTGCGCCGAGGACGGCTCCGCTGACGGCGCCGATGGCTGCGCCCTTGCCGGGGCCGATGCCGTTGTCGTGCCGGTTGTAACCGTAGTCGGCGGTATAGGCGGGAGCGTAAGTGCCGTAGCCGTTGGGGCGGTAGGCGTCACCGTCGTAGTCGCGGCGGTTGTTGTCGCGGTCGTAGGACTGGCGATATTGGTCGTTGCGAGCTTGATTGCGATCCTGATCGCGGTTCTGGTTGTAGCCCTGGTCACGGCGCTGGAGTTGCGGCGTGCGCTGGTTGCGGTTGTCGTCGCGTCCGTAGGACTGGGCGGAGACGGGGAGAGTGCCGATGAGGAGAGCGGGCGTGAGGAGGAGGGCGGTGGCGAACTTCGTGAAATAGCCGGTTTTCATGGTGTGTCTCCTTTCGGCTACTGAGTAGATTCGGGATTCGGTGGGTGGATTCGGATGGGTGGGTTGCTACACGAAAATAGATTTTTGTTGCGGTCGGGGAGGGGATTTTTCGTGGGGTGGGCGATCCAGCGAGTAAGTCAGGGCGTGGACAGCAAGCGAATTATTCGTTCCGGCTGGGCCTGTTGTGGCGGCGGAATCGGGACTGACTATCGATGCGAGTGTGGCGAACTGCGATATCGATGTGGATGGAAGCTTTGTGGGGAATACGCCTTCTACGATGAACCTTGCGCCGGGCAAGCACGACATTGTGGTGAAGAAGGCTGGGTATAAGGACTGGACGCGCAGCATGAACGTGGCGAGTGGAGCGATTCGGGTGAGCGCGAATATGTTGGCTGTCCAGTAGCGGATGGGTGGCGTGCTCCATACGGTGCCAGATCCTAAAACCAGACCTGCCCCCGTTTTTGTGTAATGCCATTCAGATCAGGCCAACTGCCAAGCGGATCAACAAAAAGCGTGCCTGGTGGGCTCGTAGACCAATAGAATGGAAGGCGAAGATGAGACGCCTTCGCTAAGGCGACTGGAGAACGATTTGAAGCCAAAGCGAGCTAAGGTCGTAGAAATTTCGCAAAGTTTTGTTGCCAAGAAGCCGATATTAGCGTCTAGTATTGATGTAAGCGCAAGTTCTTCTCCGGGATCGGCGGCCTTGGATGAGGACAACCTTCGGCTGGTCGTGCAGCGAATTGTCAACTACGGCGAGATCAAAGAGTCCTTTCATTCTGCCTCGGAGCGTGACGAGCGTGACGTGTCGCAGGATGATATTGTCGCGATGCTGGAACGCAATTGGAGGCTCACCGCAGAGCCGGACTGGGATCAGGCGCACAGAAACTGGGAGTACAAGCTGGCCGGAACCGACCTGGAAGGCGACGAGTTGGTGCTGAAGATAACAGTGAATGAGGAGATGCAGCGCATCACTATCATCACAAAATATTGAGGAAAATCATGAAGAGTTCTGGGCAAGCAGAAACTCTGGATCGTGCATTGGTCCACAAAACGTCGACGGACGCTAAGCCGTATCACTTTGTTGGCTCGGGTTTGCGGAATGTGTATCTGGTTGGGGTGGAGTATGAGATTGGAGCGGCGAGCGGAATGCAGTCGGCCGTGATCCCATGCCTGCCGAACCTGTTGGAGGCGATCGGGAAGGTGCTGGTCGAGAAGAGAACTCCGCTGGGTGCCGATGAAGTACGTTTCTTGCGCAAGCGGCTACGTTTTGCCTCGAAAGATTTTGCCGAACTGGTTGGGCTGAGCAGCGAGCAGTATTCGCGCGTTGAGAACGGCGCGGCCAAGCTGATGCCGACTGTGGAGCGCGTAGTGCGGCTGCTGTATGCCACGCTGGCTAAGCTGCCTCCGTCCGAGTCGGAAGAGGTAGCGAAGACGAAGTGGACTGCGGAGTTGAATCGGGAAGAGCGGATTGTTGCATGCCGTGATGAGAAGGATGGGTGGGTCGTTTTGCGTCAGGCGGCGTAGAGCGGCTCTAGCTAGCCAATTTGTTTTATCCAGTCTCTCAGATACATTTCCAGTCGTGCGACCTCGTCCGAGCTCAAAATATTGGTATGCGCAATGACGTTTCTGCTCCGCTCCGCTTCGTCGAGTCTGCTTTGAACCCAAGATTGGTTTGGCAGCAGGTCTTCGAAGATTGTCCAATTCGACGTGATAAGCCTAGAGAGATCTCCAAAGTCTAGGTAAAAAATGCTTTCTTTATTTCTTCCCGCGTGCCACTGATTTTTTTCTTCTTGCTGTTTTCGTTGTTCGACTTTCGCTTTCATCTGAGTGGTGGCTCTGTCGTCGAACCAGTCCGGTCCGTCCGGTTCCGCGAAGCGAGTCGAGATTAAGTCGCGAACGATATTTTCTAATATAAAGAGCAGTCGGTAGGCACTCTGCATCTGGAGCGATGCGCCCCTGATAGATTCTTGGACCGAGACAAACAGGTCGCCTTGTTGACGGTCCGCCTGAGTGACCTCCGGACGATGCAACACTCCGGTTGCTTGCATGTCTTGGATCGCATGCTTGCCAAGAAGTCCTTTAAAGACAAATTGCTTTAGGTTCGCATTCAATCCCCGAGCTCCTCTCTAATAGCTTTGAAGATGGAACGATATGTTTCGACATTTGTGGTATCCGGTAAGTGAATTTCAATTCGATATGTGAAACCAAGATTTAGACCTGAGACAGCACCGCCAACGACCGGCGGTGCGGAGCCTTTCTCTTTGCGGCCTGCGGCGCTCTCAGGTTCTTTTGTGGGTATAGGTTCTTCTTTCTCTGCTTCCATGCTCTTATTCGCTTGTGCTTGTGAAAAGTCCGCGTAGGAAGATAGCGCCTTGAATGTGGTTGCCATCTTCTTGGCTACAGCATCTCCTGCGCCGGTTTTCGTTTTGAACCAGCCTTTCAATTTCTCAACGCTTTGAGTGTTAGCGTTCTTGTCGCTCAAGAAGAGGTCTCGATAGGCCGACCGAATGCGCGTTGCCAGCACGCCTTTCGCCTTGTTGCTATCCATGAATTCGCGGTAGCTTGTCTGTGGTTTGCCAGATGTATCGAGCAAGCCCAGATATTTGAAGAGTTTGATTGCGGCTCTGTCATTTGAACTCGTGAAGCCTAGATCTTTAAGGAAGTCGAGGCCGAATGCGTCAGGAGCTCCCGCCTTTTGAATTGCGTCCAAAATTCTTGTGAGATTTGAGACTGATGGCATGTAAGGCACTTCAACGTCCATGGATGCGCTCCGAACTCTAGATCAAACTTGGTAAACGATGGTGACGCCAATCGTACCAAATGACGAGGGGGCAAACACATGATTTACGCATGTGTTTGCCTCCCGTCTTAGGTCGCATTTTTGGCGCCCTACTGCAGCAATGTGCCGTTTTCGGGTTGGATTTTGGCGTCTTCCGGGGGGATGATTACCGCGGCGGCTACCTTGTCGTCGGTGTCGAGATTCAAGAGCTTGACGCCGGAGGTGCTGCGGCCGGCGGAGCGGATGGTCTTGGTGTCGATGCGGATGATCTTGCCGAACTGGGAGATGAGCATCATTTCCGTGGTGTCGTCGACGAGGTTGATGGCGGAGACTTTGCCGATCTTCGGAGTCGTCTTCATCGAGATGACGCCCTTGCCGCCGCGGGACTGGAGGCGGTAGGCGTCGACGCTGGTGCGCTTGCCGAAGCCGTTCTCGGAGACGGCGAGGATGAGGCAGGGAGTGAGGCCGAGTTGCTTGTCTAATTTCTCCAGTTTGGCGGCGGTGGCGGCGGAGAGCTCGGATGTGTCGGAGCCGAGGACTTCCTGGCCGTCGGGATTATCGGATCCCACCCTTTGCGATACGGCCGCAAAGGATGGGGCACCCGGAGTTTCGAGGCTGACCTCGTCGATGACGGCTTCGACGTGGGCGGTGAGGCCGGCGGCTGCGGCGCGTTCGAGGCGCTGCTTGTTGCGGGCTTCGTTGGAGGGCGTGACGGCGGCTCCGATGACGTAGTCTCCCTTGCGCAGGTTGATGCCGCGGTTGCCGGTGGCGGGACGGCCCATGGGGCGAAGATCCTGCTCGTTGAAGCGGATGGCCATGCCGTCTGGGT
>JALYIG010000280.1 GCA_030775885.1 Acidobacteriota bacterium
GCACCATCCTCGCCTGGAATGGAGGCACCTCGGCCGTCACGGAATACTCCAATAGCAACGCCAGCTACACCGGCCTCGCCATCGGGACCAGTGGCGGCAACACCTTCCTCTACGCCGCAAATGCCGCGGGTTCGGTGGACGTATTCAACTCATCCTTCGCGCTCACCAGCCTCACCGGCAACTTCACCGATCCCGGTCTCCCCGCCGGCTACGTCCCTTACAACGTCCAGTCCATCAACAGCCTGCTCTACGTCACCTTCGTTAAGTACAACGCCCTGGGCAGTGAGATCCCCAGCGGCATCGTCGATATCTTCAACACCAACGGAACCTTCGCCAGCCGCTTCAGCTCCAGTTCGTTCCTCGACGCGCCTTGGGGAATCACTCTCGCCCCGCTCTCCTTCGGCATGTTCGGCGGCGACATCCTGATCGGCAACTTCCTCGACGGCGACATCAACGCGTTCAACCCGCTCACCGGCAGCTTCCTCGGTACCCTCGACGACGCTAACGGCAACCCCATCTCCAACCCCGGTCTCTGGGCGCTAGATTTCCGCACGGGAGGCACCGGCAACAATCCCAACTCCCTCTACTTCACCGCTGGCATCGACGAAGAGACACACGGCCTCTTCGGAGCCATCTCGCCCACACCTGAACCCTCCTCCCTCATCCTCGCCGGCCTCGGCGTCCTGTCTCTCGCCGCCGCCCGCTTCCGCAGTATTCGCGCATAAGTTACCGTCTGAGTCGGTAAAACCCACCCTATCCAGCTTCACCGGAAAGGGTGGGTCGCCTTTTTGGAGTAGCAGCTTTCACGTTCGCCTTTACCGGCTGCTGCAAAAACTCCGTCTCGATAAGGGCACGGCTTCAGCCGTGCCGTAGGCGGCCTACTTTCCCGTTAGGCTTCAGAGACTGCCGAAAAAGTCCGTTTTGGTCAAGGGCACGGATTTATCCGTGCCGTTAGGTGCCGCATTTGGATCCGGCTTCAGCCGCTGTGGTCATTCAAGGGTTGTGCAAAAAAACCGCCAATTAGAATCAATCCATGCGCACTCACCTCGACAGAGCCCACCGGGCAGCCCCTGTGCTCCTTGGCATCCTTACCCTTGTCTCCGTCGCCGTGCTTCTGGTCTGGGAAGCCGCACCCAGCCTCTTCCCGCCCCAGGCCCACAATCTCCTCGGAGCTCTTCCGCTCGCCCTCATCGCCGTGGCATATATGGTTTACCAGTCCATCCGCCGCCCCGGTTCCGCGGAGTTGTTCAAAGCCTTCTTACTCGCCATCGCCTTCCTCTTCTGGGCCGGCAACCAGTACTGGCCCAACTCGCCTCGCGCTAACCTCTACAACGACATCGCCATTGCCCTCTTCGTCCTCGACGTCTTCTTCGTCATCGTAGGCTGGCCCGCCACCTCTCCGGACGAGTCCTTCGCCGAATCCTACGTCGACCCCGCCGCATAGACCGCCTTCCCGCTTGTCATTCTCGTGTTTGCCATTCCTCATGTTTGTCATTCCCGTGCGGAATCTGCTTCTGCACCTTCCTTTACCGCTTTATTCCTTGAACTCTATGATTCGCTACGTCTTACCACCTCTTAGAACTATTTTTCGCTCAAACACTCAGCAAAACCGCGTGTCAAGCCCCCAAACGATGCAACTCCATGACTCATAACGAAATAGAGAGTGCAGATGAGTTACGGTGAGCTTGGTATACTTTGGTTATAAGGTTGAAGCAAAGAAGTCCGGCGCCCAGCGTCGGGCTTCCGCGCTTAACAACTAATCCGCACAGCGAATCACTAACCACTGTATTTTCTTATATTTACCTATAAACCATCTGGATGCTTATATTTAGCGATGCCATTGTCGCTATGTATCTGCATCCATTCATCTTTTAACCAACCCCCCATCCACCAAGGGGGGTAGCCAAGGAGCACCAAAATGCAAGTCCCCATCTGTCGCCACATCAAATCCGACGGCCTCCAATGCCACGGTGTAGCTCTCACCGGTTCGGCTTTCTGTTACTTCCACAACCGCCTCTCCCGCTCCCACGACATTTACCGCGACAAAGCCGCCCTCGGCCTCATCCCCCGCATCCCTCTTCAACTGCCTGCACTCGAGGACCGCGCCTCCATCCAGATCGCAATCTCCACCGTCGTCAACGCCCTCGCTACCGGATGCCTCACCGACCGTCAGGCCTACACCCTCTTCAAAGGACTCCGCCTCGCCTCCGACAACTGTCGCGGCCTTCGCATCGGCGACCACCCCGCCAACATGGTCACCGAGGTCGAAAAGGAAGGCTGGAGCCTGCTCCCCGAACAAAACCTCGACATCGCCCCCGAAGGCCTGACCGTAGATATTTCCGATCCGTACGTACGCCCCGACGATGAGAATGCCGTCATCCTGAGCGAGGAGTGCTCGGCAGAGCACGACGAGTCGAAGGACCCCGACACAGCCCGCACTACCTCAAAACCTCGCACCGTCCCGCCGCCAACCCTCACCCTACAGGCCGCCGCAAAACCCGCAACCTCGCACCTTCCCTCGAACCTCGAACCTAAACCCTCGCAACTCGCTCATAAACCGCAACCGTCTTCTCCGCAATCGCCAGCCACGACTCGTCCCCAAACCGCATCGCTCTCACTCGCTCCGCCAGCCTCTCCCGCTGCGCCGCATCCCGCAACAGTGCCGCAAGCGCATCTCCCAGCGCGGTCGAATCCAGCGGCGCCACCAGCCGGGCATTCTCTCCGTCCGTCAGCAACTCGCGAAACACCGGCAGGTCCGTGGCCACGATGGTCTTCCCCAGCGCCAGCCCCGTCGCCAGAGCTCCACTTGTCGTGATCGCGCGATACGGATACGCCACTACATCCGCCGCGCGGTACAGCGCCACCAACTCCTCGGTCGAGACGAAGCGAAATTCCATCTTCACCCGCTTCAATCCAAGCTCAGCCACCTGCGCGCGAATCTGCTCCAGCAACTCCGGAGCCCCCGTGCCCGCAATCACCAGCCAAGCATCCGTCTGTTGCTCCACCTTCCGCCACGCACTCAGCAGCAGGTCGATGCCCTTGTACGGGAAGATGATGCCTTGCCACAACACCATCAACTTGCCCGGCTCCAGTTCGAAGCTCCGCAGCACATCGTCCGAGCCAGCCGGTGGCAAGTCATAGAAGAAAGGACCATGAGGAATCACCGCCACCTTTGAATCCTGCACCCCAAACTCCGCCACCAGCCGCGCTCGTATCGCGTCCGAGTGGCAAATCAGCGCATCCATCATCGCGTACAGCCGCACGTACGTGGCCATGTGCGCCTCGCCCGTATCGTGAGGCAGCAGATCGTGTACCGTCAGCACAATCTTCGCCCCCCGCGCGCGACACAGCTTCACAAACCACAGATCGAGAGGTATCTTCGACCGCAGCATCGGGAGGAATTGCACATGCACCACATCTGGAGGCGAAACGGAATTCAGCACCGACAACGCAGCCACGTTCACCATCGTCTCAGCCAGCTTCAACACCCGTCGCGGAAGCCGTGGCAGGTTGAACCGGCCCACAATATTCAGCAGCCCCGGATTCACCCGGATGCCGCGGCTCGAGAAGCATCCAGGATCGAGATAGTACGAGATCGATCCCACCGTAAGATCGACGTTCTCCTCCAGCAGCGCCTTCGAGAGATAAGCCGTGTAGTACGGCACAGTCGCCAACAGGTCCATCATGAACACGCGCAGCCGTCGCCCACTCACTGCTTCACCGCCGCAATCGCCTCTTCATATACCCGCAAATAGTCAGCCGTCATCCGCTCGGCCGAGTATTCATCTTCGATCAGCTTCCTCGCAGCCGCGCCAAACCGCTTTCGCTTCGCTTCATCTCGAAGGAGCTCCAGAATGCCAGCCGCCAGTTGCTCCACATGGTCCGCGGGCACCAGCAAACCGGTCACGCCGTCCCTCACCACCGTAGGCACCTCGCCCACCGCACTCGCCACCAGCGGCAGCCCGCTTGCCATGCCTTCGAGGATCGCCATCGGCAAACCCTCCTGCCGCGAAGACGAAACCATGATATCCAGTGACGCATACACCGCCGGCATGTCGTCGCGCCGTCCCAGCATCTTCACGTTTTCGCCGACCTTCAACTCGTCGACGGTCCGATCCAGCTTCTCCCGGTCCGGACCTTCGCCCACCACAACAAACCTCGCACCCGGAAGCTCCCGCAGCACGCGTGCCGCAGCCGCCAGGAACACGTCGACGCCCTTCTCCCGCGCTAGCCGTCCAACCAGTCCTACCAGCAACTCCGGTCCGTCGCCGCGCAGCGAAGGCGCCACTCCGCGGAACGGCCGCAAATCAATCCCATTGTGGACCATGCAAATCCTGTCGGCGCGAACGCCCGACTCCAAGAGTATGTTCTTCACCTCGTCCGAGACAGCGACCACACGCGCAAACTTGCGTAGTACAAAGCGGTCCAGCTTGCCATACAGCGTCACCAGCAGATCGTTGTCGTACCACGTATGGCATGTCGAAACCAGCGGAACACGCGTCCCGCGTAGTGCAAGGTGCGCGTATATATCCGCCTTGAAGCCGTGCGCGTGTACCACATCGGCAGCGCTCCGCAGAGCCAGTTCGCGGATCGCCGCGACCGCCGCCCGGTCCAGCTGGCCGTGGCAGGGAATCAGATGCGACTCCAGCCCGTCCGATGTCGCTCGTTCATGCAACTGCAGGTTTGGATTGGAAGAGTTCGAAAACACGCCGATCACGCTCGAGTGCCCATCCTCGATGAGCATGCGCGACAGGTTCAGGATCACGGCCTCCGCACCATACATCCCGCCGCTGCTGATGATGTGGAGGACTTTCATTTCGCAACGTCCCCGCCATCGGCGTCCGGCTCCTTGCGGTTCACGGCCGCCCACAGCTTTGCGTATAACCGGTCGCCGAGCAGCTTTTTCACCGCTTCCTTCCGCCGGTATTGTTTGCCAAGCCCATTCAGCAATGCGTCCTGCGGTTGGAACAACCGCTCGATCCACTCCGGCTGCATATCGCCAAGAATGTTCAGCCGTCCAACCGTCGTGCTCAGCGGCAACGTCTCGGCCCGCGGAATGGACGTATAAATCGTCACGTAGCCGGCCTGCTCGCAAGCGGTCAGAACGCGCCGGTCATAGCGACCGCCCGGAAGCGACATGCTTGTTATGGATGTGCCCAGCTTGTCTTCCAGAGTCGCGCGCGCCTCGTTCAACTCGACCTGAAGCTCGCGATCGCTGCAGTGCGTCAGCAGCTTGTGCGACCAGCCGTGCGCACCAATCGTGTGGCCTGCTTGGTGGAGCGCGCGCAATTCGCCCCAGCCCATGTACCCGGGCTTCGTTCCAGTCCAGCCAACGGTGATGAAGAAAATCGCGCGCAATCCACGTGACTCGAGGACCGGAGCAGCCAGTTCCAGATTGGAGAGATGTCCGTCGTCGAATGTGATCTCCGGCCACATTGCCGCATCCTTCGCCTCGCGCAGCCGGACGTACAGATCGACGTGTTTTAAAAACATTTCGACGTCGGTGACATAGGAGTAGCGCGCCTCGGTGGCCCGAAGTTCGTGATAGAGCAGATAGAGTTTACGCAAAGGCCGCCGTGTTTGCTCAGTCGACATAGATTAAAGTGGCAAAGGTCATTCTTACTCAAACAGTATGACTTATCCGACGGCTTTGCCTTACACCATTTCGAGGGTCTTGTTCACGTAGCCGACCGAGCCCGTAGTTGAGACCACCTTGCCCGGATTTCCAAGCACAACCGCCATACTCGGAACATCAAAATTGACATAGGCGCCGGGGGCAATGAGTGCATCATGGCCGATAGTTATTTTGCCTACGATGATGGCATTCGCGCCAACCCACACGCGGTCTTCGAGGGTCGGAGCACCCGCATTCGTGCCTCTGCTGGTCGCCCCAATGGTGATCCCTTGTGCAATATTGATGTTGGCTCCTAATGCGGCATGGGGACTGATAACGACACCGCCGAAGTGGCCGATGTACAGTCCCGGTCCAATGCGAGTGTTGGGGGAAATGTCTAACCCGTACTTGAAACGATAGTGCTGATAAAGAATTCGGTTGTAGATGTACGCGAAAATCCAGATGGACTTCTTCCTCTCGCTATAGAAGGCAACCTTGCGAAGGTAGTATGTAAAACGGAAACCAGGATCGTGAACAAACGCTGAAAGCAACGCACGCTTACTGACTTGTCCTCGATAACGATAGAGGTCGGCATGCAGCGTTTTCCATAATGTCGATGCCATTCCGCTCTTAGTCTCCGTCGTTCATAATCTGGTCGCCGGTCACAAGTCGATTCCATAACAAGGTTATTGCCTTATTAAAGTTGCGATTCATTCGCCGCCGTCCTTCGTCCACGAAGTCGCCATTGGGTTTCACGGATTACAGCGGCCAATAGGGACTTTGACTTGCTACCGAAGTTATCCAGGAGAAAAGGGGAACTAAACGCTTTGAAAGCCGCCTGTCTCGACCCAACAAAGTCCCCCTGCTTTCTAAGAAGATACGCGATTGATTCATATCGCTTACCCTTTTCGTTCCGTACAAGTCTATGCCAATGACCAGGAAGAACGCTTTCCACGTGTTCGTAGAATCGAGCGTCGGCCTTGAAGGCAAACAAAGGGCCCTTACTCGAGTGGGAACTGCCCGGCGTTAGCATGTAGTCACCCATCACCCGGTCCAGTAAGAGAATATCTCCGGAAAGGGCCGCTAGCACCCAGATGGGCCAATCGGTAACCGGCGCAAGGTCGAAATACCAGTCCGGGAGTTGGCGTTGAATTCCATTCCGGAACATGGCCGATGGGGTGGATACGATGTTCTGGTGCAGAATATCCCCAACTCCATAGCGGCCTGCAGGCAGAGAAGGACTTCTGCCGTCTTTCACTTGCCCGTCGCCGGTCACCACGCAAACACAATGGCAGCACATGCTGACTGTAGAGTCCGACTCGAGTATGTCTACCTGGATGTTCAATTTCTGCGGATCCGTCCAGTAGTCATCTGCATCCAGCCACGCAATAAACTTACCGCGACAAAGGTCGAACGTTTCGTAGTAGTTGCGCTGCATACCAACATTGATCGAACGTTCCACAACCCTGAGTAAACCTGGGTGGAGATCGCTGTAGGAACGGGCGATCTGAACCGTATCGTCCTGAGAACAGTCGTCGCTGATTACGATCTCAAAGGGAAAATTTGTACTTTGTTGAAGCACACTATCAAGTGCTCTTGGTAGCCACTTGGCCGAGTTGTACGCAGTTATCGCCACACTCACAACTGGAGTGGGATGGGAATCGAGATTTAGCTGTGCGTTCTCCATGGTTCTTCAAACTCCCCTCTTGCTGCTGCGCCAAATACTCCTCATGTGGGCTACTGGGCTGGTTTCGCACGGCGACCGCGGAGTCGCCATTGGGACTCGCGTACAACCGAAGCAAGGAGCGCCTTTGACTTGCTTCCTAAGTTGTCCATTAGCGCGGGCGAGCGAAAGGCTTTTACCGCCGCTTTGCGGGATGCAATAAAGTCGCCCTGCTGCCTGAGAAAGTAAGCGATCGATTCGAACGTCGTACCCTTCTGCGCGCGGACGAGTCGATGCCATTTCGAAGGGACGATGCTTTCAACATGTTGGTAGAACTGGGCCACCATCTGATAGCGAAATACCAAACTCTGACTCATAAAGGAACTATTGGGAGCCAACATACAGTCAGCCATGATGCGATCGAGCAAAACAATATCGCCCGATCCGGTAGCCAGCACCCAGAGGGGCCAATCGGACAGTGACTTGAGATCGAAATACCAAGGCGGCAACTGACGATGAAGACCTGTTCGGAACATGACGGATGCAGGAGTCATAAGGTTATGACGCAGCAACTCGTCGATTCCATACCGTCCGGGAGCCAATGTAGAGAGGACTCTGGGGCGGTTTATCTGGCCTTCAACCGTAACTTCTCGAGTGAAATGACCACACATGCTAATCGTTGGATCCGATTCCAGGGTTTCAACTTGGATTGCCAATTTCTCCAGGTCCGTCCAATAGTCATCTGCGTCGAGCCATGCAGTGTACTTACCTCGACATGCGGCAAGTGTGTCATAGGTATTACGCTGAATGCCGACATTCTTGTCTCGTACCAGCACTCGAATCACGTCCGGATGCCGCTCCCTGTAGGATTGAGCGACCTTCACCGAATCATCCTGAGAGCCGTCATCGCCGATGACGATCTCGAATGGAAAGGTCGTGCGCTGCGCAAGCACGCTGTCAAGAGCTCTCGGTAGCCACTTCTCCAGATTGTATGTAGTGATCGAAACGCTTACCAATGGAGGGGCATTCCGGATCTGCGTTTCGATTTCCTGACTTGACATGGTGCCCATCTCCTATCGTCCCCGGTTCGAATCAGAAGTAATGATCCAAAGTTGATTCTCACGGAGTTTCTTTCTGGACGGCAGACCGTCCCAGAATTGTTCTGCGGAAATCCAGAATCCACTCCGGAAGAAATGCCACCCAGTATTTGGACGCCTCTGTGCTAAAGCCGAGGTATTTCAGGTGTTGCCTAGCGGCCTTCAATTTCCTAGCGTTGATCAAGGCCGGTATGTAGCCGAGCAGCAAACGCCGTTTACGGCGGGTCATGGTCTGCATGTCAAGATTGGCGAGGACACCGATTTTTTCGATATTCACGAGTTCGGCCGCAAGCATTTTTTCTGGGTTGCCGCCATAGTGATTGTGGTCGGGAGTGAACTCATAGTAGTTCGGCGATGCGGCAAATTTATATCCTTTCATCAGGAAACGCAGCCACAGGTTGTAGTCGTCGACCCCCATCATTGCACGATCATCGTCAAGCCAGCCCAGATCACGCAGCACGTCTGTGCGAATTATTGTCGAACTCGGATTGCCCCCGGAGTTGCGCTCAAACATTTCCGCAAATGTGGTTGCAGTCCCTCTGAGTGATTTCTCGGAGAAGACTGCGCTAATGCCGGACAGAGCATACTTGAGTTGTTGCTCGGTCTTGTCGGCATGCCAAGAATCATCGTGGTCGAGAAAAGCAATCCACTCGCCGGTGGCGGCTTTGGCTCCGGTATTGCGAGCGCTTGCGGGGCCTCCGTTCTTCTGGCGAATCACGGTAACCGGGTAGCTTGCGGCCACTGAGGCGGTCTGGTCTTTAGAGCCATCGTCAACTACGATGATCTCGAGCAAGTGGTGCGTCTGCGCCAGCGCACTCTCAATGGATCGAAGAACGAATGCGGCTGCGTTGTAAGCCGGAATGACAGCGCTTACCAAGGGATGATCCGCAGGGCGCCCGTCAATTCGCGATAAGACAACGCTGTCTTGTGAACTAGACATGGATTTGAGCATAGCTATGGCTTACCAGCGGTGGCTACTATAAACGTCTCCAGACTGCTATTTTGCATGCGCATAAAGGAAGGATTTGACCTTGGGAAGAATGTGTCGCCTGACGTTGTCCCAGAACATCAAGGCCACGGCAATAACAAAAACTGGTAGAAGAGCTGCCGTCTGCAGCATGAACATGATCATGTTGCGAGCGGGTGCCAGGTCATTGACGGCGTATGTGGCAACGGCAAAAGGTACCCCGCAAAAAAATACAGGTCCCCAGACATTCCAATAGACCTGGAAGAAACTAACGTCAACGAGCCTGCTCACGTAGTTGGGCCACATTAGAAGGTGAACGATCACGCTTGGCACCAGCGTACCAATCGCAACTCCATTGAGCCCAAACTTGCGCCCCAGCACGATGCTGAGTGCCAGATTGGCTACACCCTCGCCAATCGCCCACCAGGCCATTACTTTGTGTTTTTCGATTCCCAGGGCTATCGATCCGGCGGTAAGATTCTGCAAAGAAACCAAAAGGGCGATTGCCAGAATTACCAATACGGCTCCCGATGGCCCGGCGTACTTGGCGCCCATCCATAACCCGATAAAGCTATGACCGCGAATGATTAGCGTAAGCACGATTGGCAAAGAGATCGCGAGGGTTGCCCGGGTACCGTTGAAGTAAAGGGCCCTTAGGCCAGACAAGTCGCCCGCAGCCTCATACGTGCTCGCGGCGGGGCAAAATGTCGCAGTCATCGAACCAATGAACTGCTGCGTGTAGCGGCACAGGGTATTTCCAATGGAGTAGTACGTCACAGCAGAAGCTGAAACGAACGCTCCAACTACCAGATTGTCTGACTGGTAAACCAATTGGACTGCGACTGTGATGAGGAAAGCATAAACGCTGTAGGACCAGATTTTGCGAAGGACTTCCGGCTTTGGCTTGCCCAACTGGATTTCGAGTTCGGGGTAAATCCGCCTGGCAAGATACAACAACATAGCGTTGCCGACGATTGCCGCGAGAAGTTCACAGAATGCGATGGCAAGAATGCCATGCCCGGTTCGCAAAACGGTTACAACCCCGACCACGCGGATCACGAGTTGGAATACCGTCACATAACTCCTCAGGTCGTAGCGGTTCAGCGCGGACAGCGTAGCACTGAAGATTCCAAACGACATTGAGATTGCCATTGTGAATCCGATGATAAGCAGGCTTTTGCGCGCATCGCTAGCCAGTCCCGGAGGAACCTTGAACATGGCTGGAAACACGGCTGCAAGGACGCCGCTTAGCACCAGGATCAGGGCACTGATTTGCAACCGAACCCATAGGACTGCGGAAAGCGCTTCGGAAGCTCCCTGGTGGTCCTGTGTCGCATGACCTTTTGAGATGAACCGTAGGACAGAGGTGGCCATGCCCAGATCGAGCATGATCATGTAGCTGACCGAAGAGACCGCCAACACCCACACTCCGTAGGCGACATCTCCAAGCCGATGAACGATATACGGCTGCAGAAAAAACCCGACGGCCAGAGTCGCCGCCATCGCGAACCAGTTGGACAGAACGCCCCGTGCGATGTGCCAAATACGCAACTGCAATCTAAACCCCTTTACGTCGATTCACAGTGTAATGGACCCTAGCCGTCGTATTAGGAAACTCGTTCAGCCGGCTGTGGCTGTAACGTGATGGTATCAGCGTGACGGTCGAATGTTGAAAAGATGGACTCCGGTAGCAGCTTCCATGATGGCATTCCGAGCGCAAACCCTCTCTACCACTTTCGCAGCAAATGCTTCGTTATGCGACGGGTGTTGACGTATGATCAGGAAAGCCAAATCGACGGCTGAGCCGCAGCGTCGCAAAGCCGGATCAGAAGCACTCCGCCCCGAGAATAGAGCTATGACCAAACAGCATCGCGAGAGCTGCTGCAGAGTGAACACCGGGCCCAGAGGCTTGCGGGACAGTAGGTACCTCACAGTTGGCACGTCACCACCCGCAGATGGAACGCGGCACTATCGGAGCCCGTCATGCAGCTGATTTTTTGGCTGAGTTTTGCGCTGGCGGCCTATGCATATTTTGGATATGGGCTTTTGTTGTGGATGCAACTCTGGCTGCATCGGCGCCCTGTGGTGCAGAGCTCGATCCTGCCCGAAGTCTCGATCATCATTGCGGCGCGTAACGAAGCCGCCAATCTTCCTGGCAAACTGGAGAATCTGCGCAATCTCGACTACCCCCGAGAAAAGCTTCAGATCATCATTGTTTCTGACGGGTCGATGGATCGGACCGCCGAAATTCTATGCGAGCATGCTGCGACAATCGTGCCCGTTATTCTGGACCAATCGAACGGAAAAGCCTGCGCACTGAACCAGGGAGTCAAGCATGCCAGCGGTGTAATTCTGGTCTTCCTGGATGTGCGGCAGTTGGTCGAACCTGACGCGATTAGTGAGTTGGTTCGCTGCTTCGCGGATCCGACGGTAGGCGCCGTAAGCGGGGAATTGCTTCTTGAAACCAGTTCACAGGCGCCGTCCTCCGATGCTCTCGGCATCTATTGGAAGATCGAGAAGGCTGTTCGCAAACTCGAGTCTGCTTCCGGGTCGGTCATCGGAGTGACCGGAGCCATTTATGCAATTCGGCGGGAATTCTATACAGAGATGCCAGTGGGAACGATCCTGGATGACGTTTTCGTCCCGATGCACGTGGCCCGTATGGGTAAGCGAATCGTATTTCAGCCATCCGCAATTGCGCGAGACAAACTCTTCAGCGAGAACGGGAAGGAGTTTGCGCGCAAGGTCCGTACTCTGACGGGAAACTATCAGTTGTTGCGGCTGGCGCCTTGGATACTATCGTCTGTAAATCCACTGCTTTTCCGTTTTGTCAGCCACAAGCTTCTGCGACTTGTGGTCCCGCTGCTTTTGGTACTTATGCTGGTGTCGTCGGGCCTGTGTGCGGGGCACTTTTACGGGACGCTGTTCTGGCTCCAGATCTTGTTTTATATTTTGGCATTCCTGGGCTCCTTGAGCCCGGCCACCCAACGATTCAAGCCAATCGCGATTGCCAACACATTTGTTATGCTCAACGCAGCCGCTGCAATTGGCTTTTACAATTTTGTAGCAGGGCGAAACGCAATTTGGGTCTAGCTAGTCTCAGAGGCTATTCTTCATCGGCTCACAATCCAAGGAGATCAATTTTTGGGAACTGGCATAGGACATTACATTCCACTGGTTGCTTACCTCGGCTTCTGGGTCATGTGCCTCGTCTCCTTGGGAGGAAGGCCGCTTGTTGGTTTCTATTACTTGATCCCGTTCCTGCCGTACCGCACCATGCGGGATCACTTCCTCCAATATCCGCTGGGCGCCAACGTCTTGACGATCCTGGTGGTTGTCGTTATCTTCTCCGCTCTCATCCGCCAGAAGCACATTCCAAAATCCAAACTTTACCTGATATGGCTGATCTTTGGCGTCTATCTATATTTCTCAATGTGGGTTGGTGCCATGATTGGAGCTAGCCCAGCGCCACTCTGGCTTGGCCAGGATAACTTCGTTGCGTGGAAAGACTATATGCTCATCCCGCTGGTATTCCTGGCGGCAGGCTTAGTCATTGAGGATAGGAAAGCGGTCAAGACAGTTGTAATTCTTACAGCCATTTCCCTTTTGTTCATCGACAGGAGCTGCCTGTTTGAGAGCATGACGCGAAGCTGGTCAAACTTCGACGAGAACAAACGTGGCGGCGGCCCCCTGGGTTACGGCTCAAATCAGACGGCAGCGTTTTTGGCGCAGTTCACCATGTTTTTCTGGGGTCTGGCTCTATACCTCAAGAACAAGTTACTCAAGCTGTCGAGTTACGGATTGGCGGCACTGACGCTGTTTACCACGATGTACACCTTCTCTCGGGGGGCGTACATTGCGGTGCTCTTTGGCGTGCTAGTCCTTGGCCTGGTGAAGGATCGGAAACTCCTTATCATTCTGGGAATATTCCTCGTGACCTGGCAAACCGTTGTGCCTACACCCGTCCGTGAGCGCGTCAATATGACTCAGGACTCAGGGGGACAACTTGAAGCTTCGGCCCAAGAGCGTGTCGACTTGTGGGCAGATGCAGAACGGTCGATTGTAAGCAACCCAATCCTCGGGACAGGCTTCGGAAGCTTTCAGTATGGACAACACGTAGGTTCACTGAAAGATACTCACAACTGGTATGTCAAGGTCATGGTAGAAACCGGAATCGTCGGTCTTATCATGGCTCTTGCTCTTCTGCAGCAAATGCTTGCGACGTCTTACCGGTTGTTCAAGCGCGCGACGGATCCGCTGTACCAAGGCCTTGGCCTGGGCCTTTTTCTTGCAATCTGGGCTTGTATGGTCGCTAACTTTTTCGGTGATCGATGGACCTACCTTGAGATCACAGCGCTTCTTTGGGTGCTGGTTGCCGCAGCAATTCGCGCGACCCAACTATCCGAGTTGCTACAAACTGAAGTATCGCCTGGAGTCCGCTCTTCCGGCGTCGTGAACCCATATTTGGCTTATCGGTAACACCTTATTTGCGGCCTCTTCCCGGAATTGGCCTCACGCAATTTGCTGGCTGGACAAATCCTCAATGAGTTTGATCATCGCTGCTTCGTCGCCGCAGGAATCGATTGCTAAAGAAGCGCAGCGTTCCGCATTGCCTCATGTCCTGCTCGTGCTCGACCAGTTTCCTAAGACGCTGGGCGGCGGGGAGCGCATCGTCCTTAGGCTAGCCGCTCTTTTGCCGCAATATGGATACCGTGCTTCCATCCTCACATTTTCCATTGATCCCGCAAGCACGGTTCTTAAGTCTCCGCCGTGTCCGATTTACTCTCTTCCATTGGTCCGAACCTATGACCTTACAGCCCTGCGCGGCGCCCTAGAGTTCGGGCGATTTCTAAAATTCCAACGAATTCAAATTGTTCAAACATTTTTCGAGAGCTCGGACCTGTGGGCTGGACTAGTAACGAAGATGACATCGAAAGCAAAGTTGATCTGGAGCCGTAGAGACATGGGCATTCTAAGGGCTCGCAAACACGAACTCGCGTATCGCGCGATGGCGGCTGCTCCGGACGCAGTGTTCGCGGTGTCGGAGCGGGTGCGTCAGCATTGCATAAGTGTGGATCGGATCGATCCCGCCCTGGTCCATACCATTTACAACGGTCTCGACTTTGAGGACGGGAATTTCGTCCGCAAGCCTGCTAAAGTTCCCGGTGAATTTCATGTCATGACTCTGGGTAACATCCGTAGGGTGAAGGGGCACGACATCTTTATCAAAGCAGCGGCGCTCATCGCGACGCGGTTTCCGAAGGTAACCTTCAGCATCGCTGGAGCCGTTTTGGAGGAAGACTACTTTGCAGAAATGCAATATCTGATAAAGAGCCTGAATCTTGGCAGCCAATTTCACTTTGTTGGAGGAATTACGGATACTCGCAGGCAGCTATCCGAAGCTGACATTTTTGTCCTTCCGTCTCGCAGCGAAGGTTTTTCCAATGCAATTGTCGAAGCCATGGCCGCGTCTTTGCCGGTCGTCGCGACCAACGTCGGAGGAAATGCAGAAGCGGTTGAAGACGGGGTTACCGGCTTGATCATTCCGCCGGAGGACCCCAACGCACTCGCGACCGCCGTCCTTCGGCTTCTCTCTGACCCCTTGCAGGCAAGTGCCATGGGGAGCGCTGGAATGTCTCGTGCAGTAGAGATGTTCACAACCCAAGCGATGATGGGACGGATCGTTGGTACATACGAGGACCTGCTCGCACAGCGGCCAAAATGACCGCGGAGGCTTGCGGGGTCTGGCCCCTCAGGGAAATACTGGGTGCGACTCATCGATAGTCCGATGCTCTAACCCGGTTCTCTTGTAGCTGAATCTGCCCGGGAAGCCAAGCGATATGGGAAAATAAACCAATGGCGATTGTGGACGTGATTATTCCGACGTTCAATGCTGCGCGGTATCTGCCCTCCGCCTTGGAGAGCGTTATTTCTCAGACATTTGATGATTGGCAGATATTGCTCGTGGACGACGGCAGCACGGACAACACTGTGGAAGTGGTGGGGCGCTTTCAGGACCGTCTGGGTCCCAAGCTCAAGTACATCAAACAAGAGAATGGCGGAGTTTCATCAGCCAGAAATGCGGCTATTCGGGCTTCATCAAGTGAATTCATCGCTTTACTCGATGCGGACGATGTATGGTTGCCTTGCCGACTCTCTGAGTCACTGAAGGCATTAGCAGAATGCCCGCAAGCTGGGCTTTCCTATGGACTAATCAGAAGTATTGACCCAGAAGGCCGCCTGGGAGACGCGTGGGCGGGAAATCTTGATCACAAAGAGGGAATGATAGCGCCCCATATTTATATGCGAACGGTTGAATTACCTAGTCCTAGTATCACGGTTCGCAAGAAGTGTATCGATGAAGTCGGAGTTTTTGATGAGACTTTTCTGGTAACGGAAGACCGTGATCTTTGGTTGCGGATTGCATTAAAGTACGAAGTAGCGTTTGTACCTGAAGTTATTGCCCTCTATAGAACGTCTCCAGGTTCTCTATCCACAGACCCGAATCGGATGCTTCAGGCGCAGGTGAAATTTATACAAAAAAACTACGGCGCCGCTGGCTGTGGGTTGCTTCGACGCCAAGCAGCGCTCGCCCGATCGTACAAACAGCAGGCAGAAAACCTCAAGGCGCGAGGCCGAGCGTGGGCCGCCCTGCAAACTTCCTTGCGAGCGTTAGCCCTCTATCCTCTCAGCATTGATTACTACAGAACAGTAGGATCGTTGATGCTGAATTGGATCGCTTCTTTTGGGCGCAGTTAGCATCCGTGATTGAGGCGCAAAAGTTAAAGCAGATGGGCGATACCCAGTTTTGCGGCAACCTTCTCAATATCGAAATTCAAATCAATTTCAGCTCCCAAATTGCGCGCTCCCCCCGGAATCATTTGACGATAATTCTTCCGATTGATGGAGGTGCAGTGCCCCTCACCCACTAATTTACTCGGGATGTTGATCACCTGACCGCCATATTGGCGCTTCCAGTACATTATGCCCACGCCAGAATCGTAGTAGTATTTGTCGCGGCGACGACGCTCCTTGTCATCCTTGCATTGGGGATGTTTATTGATACACCTCCACCAGCCAGAACCGTGATCGAACTGAGACTCACTTGCTGATTTGGTTGTGCAGCCAACCAACTCCCAATAGCGATGGTGGCGAAATTTCATTAAGTTGCGTCGACCGCCTAAGTCGGGGACTGCAGCCACCGCACCGTCCGGTAAAGATTCAAAGATGGACGCTAATTGATCCATCACCTCAAGACGACACAGAAGGTCAGCGTGCCAAAATGCCAGACGATCTGCGAAAAGGAACGCGAATTCAAGAGGGAAGTGTGGCCACATCACTCCCAGTCCAAAATGTGAATTGAAGTCGATCAAAATCGATCCGGGCAAAACAGTAGGCGGACCAGACCGCGGGTCAAAGCCGATCACTGGGGTCCAACCGACTTCCTGAATGAGTCTCTGTTGCAATTTGCACCAGCGATCACTTACGTTCCAACATAGCCAGGGACGAGTGACTCCTGCCAGAGCGAGACGCCACTCCGCTGCGGCTTCGCGCACCTTATCCATCGGGATGTCAAACCCCGACCAATTGCCCTTGCCCGTCTGGGATGGGTCTATCGTCTCTTCGTCTTTGAACATTATCGTTCTCTCTCAACGTTCTCAGTGCGCGGCGAGAGGCTCTGGCTCGGCCGACTTGGATGTTATTGACCTAGATACGCGACCATAACTCATCGCTTCAAGTCTTCTTTCTTGCGGGCTCGCCAAGTTATCTACCGGCTTGGTTCTACGGCTCCTATAGAGGGAGGAGTCGGTCTCGGGCTCCCGTAGTAGTCGGTCGTCAGAGCATTTACGGCGACTCCATGTCCGTTCACTGGGCTGGCGCTCGTGGGGTTGAAATTAAAGTGGTCCAGCTGCGCTTCGCTTGCGAGCGTAAGCCCAGGCTGGTTGATGAATAATGGCGCAACGCAAATTAAATCTGATCGACCGAATGACGGGCATGGTTTAGAACGTAGATTAAAAAAGACGTCATGATCTAGGTCGACCTTGACGGAAGGATCGCTGAGGTAGAAAAGACCGGGGAGCTCGCTTGGATTGGCCTTGGGATTTAGGTACCCAAGAACGATGTTGTTGCGGAAGACGAAATTCGCGGTACCGCAGGTCTTCGGTTGTCCGCAACTGAGATCAAACATCGTTGCTGAGTAGCCTACAGTCGTGTTATTCGCGAATACGACACTACTATGTTCCGCGGTAAAAAAAGAGAAAACGTCACCGGCAGCCCTACAGAAGCCGCCAAGATGGCGGTTATAACCGGGGGGAGCGCCGGGAAGCGGTTCCGACATGCGTCGGCAGTTTCCCACCGTGAGGTTGTTCTCAAAGATAGTAGTGGAGCCCGGCGAGGTTCCCCATTTCCATTGCTGGCCCATGTTGCCATACGATTCCGAATTTGTGATCTTGAGATAGTTGATGACGGTATGGGGACCGATGAAGCCATCCTTCGTATTATATGCCATCACGCAGTGGTCGCAGATGAATGAGTCGAGTTTTGCATCCTGCCCACTCCATGAGTCTCCGAAGCCTTGGCTACCGGTGTCATAGCAGATCTGGGCGGGAAAGGCGTTGACAATCGGGTACTGCTCGTAACAGCCATTGCCTTCCATAAAAACGTATTGGGCGTTGATGGTGGAACCAGGCCCGTCCGGCGTGTCGTGACCGTCATCGAAATTCCAACCTGAAAATCCATTGAAACCCGAGTACACACGGGTCATTGTAATTGGGCCGCCGATTGGTCCATCAATTCCTGACGCATTGAACCCGTGAACGTAGACATCTTGAAGCGTAATGTGAGCTGTCTTTTCGTTCAGTAGAAATCCGTTCTGCGCATAGTCATCCAAGGGCTGATTATTGTTGCAACCTCTTGGATAAGACGGGCTTCCGACGAGCGTGCATACTCCATTATGAGTCGTAAGTTCGATACATTGAATATCAACGTACTGTGTATTCTGTAGGTTGAATGTGTAGATCAAACTGAAGCCACCGAAGACCTGGGTCAAATTCGACCGATAGGTCCTCGGATTGTTAGTACCTCCCGCGTTGCAAGAGGCATAGTTCTGTCCCAGGATACGAGTATGATGGGCGGCTGTGCCTGAGGGGATCGGCGGGTTAAAGCAAGTGTACGATCCAACTGCGTAGCACCAGTTATTGGACAAAGCTCCAGTTGGGCCATCCCATCCGATTCGGCAATTGGGGTTCGAGGGCTTTGATTGTTTTGCAGAGGCAGCGCAGCCTCGGATGATGATCGTGTCTCCGCCAGCGATAACCCACGCCCCAGCACCCACTTGCCCGCTATCGTCATCCCACATGTACCGGAAGTCTTTGAACGCGCAGTGCTGATTTGTGCCCATTCCGGGGTAAGGCACATCGGCCTTGCCATCGCACTGGCCCGTAGTGACCTTGCTGGAATACCGTGTTCCACCGTCATGGCGGACATACCACGTACTTGCAAACAGTGGCGGCGAGATTACCACTACCAAGAGAAGCCGTAGGATCCAGCGACCAAATTTCATTGTTCATAGCTCCGATACCAATATCTGAAGTCGATCCATTTTCCGCTGGATATCATAGTTGGCTAAACCACTATAGCTATGAGCAATCGTTATTCGGCCAGCTTCGATCAAGAAAATCAAGATCGTCTTCGGATGATCAACATGTTGTTGTCGTGGCTATTGAGGGCATTTGGCAATTCGGCCAAAACAAAATCGAAACCGGGGAACTCCTCGACGTAGATCGGCAGTTGTTTGTGCCACAAAGGCAGGTCTTTACGCGCGATGTCCTCCACGACGTAGGTGCCGCCAACGCAGACATGATCCAACGATCCAGCCAAAAAGGAGACATTTGCGGGAAAGGTGTGGAGCCCATCTTCGATAATAATATCCATCTCGTCGCGAAGTTCTGGTTGAGCCCAGAGATCCCGGATAGCG
>JALYIG010000281.1 GCA_030775885.1 Acidobacteriota bacterium
GTTTCGATCAGCTTCTCCTGCATGCCGCGCAGACGGCCGATCAACTGGAGGTATTCGAGGCCGGAGAGATGCGTGTAAACCTGTGCTTCCTCCGGCACGTAGCCAAGCTGGGTGCGATATGCGGCGAGGTCGTCGTGGATGTTGCGGCCAGCGAAGAAAATCTTGCCCTTAGTGGGCTGGATCATGCCGATCACCATCTTGACGGTGGTCGACTTACCGGAGCCGTTGGGGCCGAGATAGCCGAGGACTTCGCCTGGCTGGATGGCGAAGCTGACGTTCCAGACGGCGGGAATTCCGCGGTAGCGCTTGGTGACGTGGTCGAGTTCCAGCATGATTCGCACACCTATGTAGTAAACTACTTGCGATAGCATACTACATAGGTATATAGGTTCTGAATATGGCTCGTCTCTCGCATAGTGCGGCTCTTATTTTGAAGGCGCTGAGCCTTGGATATTGCTTTGGGCTCGACGTGATGGAGGCCACCGGTTTGCCGAGCGGAACGGTTTATCCGGCGCTGCGGCGATTGGAGCGCGACGAGTTGGTGGAATCGAAGTGGGAGCCAGAGGAAGAGGCGACGGCCAAGCAGCGTCCGGCGCGGCGTTACTATGAGGTGACGCGAACGGGCAACGCGGCTGCGATGGCGGCCACCGAGCGATATCCGCTGCTGGCGCATCTGGTTCCGGAGAAGCGATCATGAGCCTTCATGCTGTGTCGACGCTGCCGTTCTTCGATCGCAATCTGCTGCGCGCCGTGGAGAGGATTGTGCCGGCGGCGGAGCGTGGCGAGTGGTTGCAGACGTGGCGCGCCGAATTGTGGCATTTGCATCACCATCCGCGGCGGCAGAAGGATTTGAGGATCGTTCTCGATCTGTCGATCGGGTTGTTGTGCGATGCGCTGTGGCTGCGGACGGATAGTTGGAGCCGCGCGCTGAGCGGAACTCCTGCGCTGTGTTTGGTTACATTGGCTGGATTTTGTCTGCTGTCGGCGCTGACTGGGTTGGCGCTAGCGGGAAGCTGGCACGGGTATCTGCATGCTTCGCGTGGACCGTTCGAGCGGTCTTTGTTTGCGGCGATGCTGGTGGTGTTTGTGAGTTTCGCGAAGGCGTCGCGCGGGTATGTCGAGCAGCGGTCGGTGGGCAGATTGAGGTGGCAGGCGTTCTTTGGGGCGAAAGCGGCGCTGGTGCTGCTACTGTCTTTTCTGCTGAGCGCGGATTTCTGCCGGCCAGTTCATGCGATTTTTCCGAATACGGCGGATGCGCTGCAGTTGCTGATGTTTGTGCCGTTCGCGCTGATTGGGCTGCGCTGGGCGTTTGCGGATCAGGAGCAGCGTTGCAAGCAGTGTTTGCGGCTGCTGGCAGGGCCGGCGCGGGTTGGGCGCCCGTCGCACAACCTGCTGGAGTGGAGCGGCACGGAACTGGCGTGCAAGCAAGGTCATGGGCTGCTGAGCGTTCCGGAGATGGAGACGAGCTGGGGCGATTCGAGCCGGTGGGTGGAACTGGATCCGGTCTGGGAGTAGGGACTCGGTGCTTCACGATCAACGATTCTTCAGATTCCGGCGTACCAGGAGTAGCCAAACTCTGGCGACGCTGAGCCTAAGCCTTTGCCCAGCTTCTTCAGCGAGTCGGTAACCGTGAGGTGCTGGATGAACTTGACGCTCTTGTAGCCGAGCTGCCGCGGCACCCGCATGCGCAGAGGGCCTCCGAAAGCCACCGGAAGATCGCCGTCGTTCATGCCCCAGGCGAGGAAGGTCTGCGGATGCAGGGCGTCGGCCATGTCGATGCTCTCCCACCAGGCACGGTCGCTGGAGCGGTAGACGATGTAGCGCGCCTGCGGCGACATGCCGACCGCGTGGAGGACGTCGATCAGCGGGGTTCCGATCCACTCGGCGATGTAGGACCAACCTTCTTCGCAGGCAACCTCGGTGATCTGGCTGCGAAAGGGGAGGCTTTTGATGTCGGCGAGCGAGAGGGATGCGGGGTGCGCGACCATTCCGTCCACCACGAGGCGCCAGTCGCGGAAGCCGTCGGCCTGCAGGTGCTTGAAGGCATCGTCGCGCGGATCGATCGCGTTGGCGAAGGGCGTTTTGGAGATCATGCTGCGGGGGAACTCGCGCGCCAGCGAGTGCGCGGTGAGCAGGCGTTGGGCGGCGTAGGTGAGGGTTTCGCCGGGGCCGTAGACGCCGCGGGAATCCGGCGGGATCAGTCCGTAGCGGCGGGAGAGGCGGTCGGCGACGGTGAGGCCGGCCACGCCCGCGGTGGCGGCGAGGCCCGTGGTGATCAGCTTGCGGCGGGAGATGGGCTTCATGCGCGCTCCTCCAGAATTGCCGGGGCCGGTGCTGCCAGTATTGCCGAGGCCGGTCCCGCGGTGGGCTGGGCTTGCGATACGCGGCCGGTGATCATGCCCCTCATGCGGCTGCGGAAGCCGGCCAGCGCGACCATGGTCACGTGCGCCACAAGAAAGAGCACCAGCGCAATGGTGACGAAGAAGTGCAGTGTGCGTGCGGATTGCACGCCGCCAAGTAAGTCAACCGCGGCTGGGACGGCGGAATCGAAGCTGGGTGACATTGCGAGCCCCGTCCAGATGACGAGGGGAAAGAGGACGAAGATGACCGCGAGATAGGCCGTGCGCTGCATGGGGTTGTAGGCGTGGGCTTCGGCTGGGTCGGGCGGCGCGCGGCGCAGCGGTCTGGCCATGACGTCCCAGTAGGCGCGCCAGCTTCGTTGTCCCGGTGCGGGGAACAGGTCGCGGCGGAAGTGGCCCGTCCAGAAGCTGTAGATGCCGTAAAGGAGGCCGGTGAGCACGGCGACCCAGGCCGCCTCGAAGTGGAGGTAGCGGCTCCAGCCGTTCTGGTCGGGGAGGAGGTAGTTGTAGCCGGAGGGCACGGTGGACCGCGAGGAGGGAATGTGCAGGCGGAAGAGCGGCTGAGTTCCGGAGTTGCCGGTTTCGCCCCAGTAGAAACGGGGATGGGAGATGAGGATTTCGATGCCGGTGACGAGGAGGGCGAGGAAGGCGAGGACCGTGACCCAGTGAGTCACGCGGACTAACGCGGTGTGCCGGGGAACTTCCGGGTTGCGGAGCGGTTCGGCGGGGGACATGCGCGGAGAATAGCATATTGGGCGCGCTCAGGAGTCTGATTGTCGTGTGGCAGGGCAGGCAGGATGGGTGGATCGAGACTCGTCCGCGGGCGGGGGAGGGTAATTGGCTGGGGAGGGCGGTTTAGGAGCCGGATCTTGCGTGGGACTCGAGGCGGCAGCCTGAAGCGTAAGTGGTGCGCCGGTGGCAGGGCTGGTAAGCGCGTTCTCCTGATTCTCTTCGACGAGCGGAGTAACGGGCGCGATAAAGCCGGAGGTTTGGTCATAGACCAGCTCTTCGATGGGAAGCGGCTCTGCGGCCTGCGGCGGCGGGGCAGGCATGCGGGGTTCCTTTGGCATGAGCGAGATGAGAATTTGCAGGTTGTAGAGCAGGCGACCGGCGCGCGTGACGTCGAGGTCGTTGGAGGCGATGCGGCAGAGGATCTGGGCGGCGACGCAGACGGCTGAGGCACGGTCTTCGACGACGGGCAGTTCGAAGGGCTCGTGGGCGTCGAGGTAGCGAGACTTTCCGGCTGGGGGTTTGGGCTTGCGAGTGGTGTGGTGGAAGTAACAGAAGTGTTCGCGGCGCAGGGCAGGCGAGCCGCACTGGTTGCCAGAGGCGTGGACGTGGCGGCATTGGTTGCGAGTCTGGGTTACTGTGACGCGTTCGTATGGCTGTGGCATTGTGATACCCCCTGGGTGATTGGCGCAAAATATTTGAACTAAACGAGTTAAGTTCGGATCAAGTTGTCAGTTGTCGACTGCGAGGTGCGGTGCGGGTTAAATGGAAAAGCCCGGCGGAGTGCGCCGGGCTTATCAACCTTACATATCAAGAATATCAGACGGACCGAAACTCAACTGTACTCTGCTGTCGTCGCGGAAGTAGATGATTCGATGGAGTTGTGGACGGGATTTGCACATTTGGGGGGCTTGACACGATTTTGGGAGGTTTGGAATTTGCGGGTGACGGGATGAAGCGAACAACGCCCGGGGCGGTTGGGCGAGTTAGAAAAGAGCAGATCAGTCGTTGCGCGCGTTGCGCTCCACTCCGGCCTTCGGCAGAGCGGTAGCGTCCTCTCACCTCAGCCAACAAGTTGGCCGGGGACCCCGATCTGCAGACGCGGCTTTTTCCTAGGCCTGCGGCCTAGGCTAGGATAGGGCGGGCCTACAGCCCGCTGGGTGCGGGGCGGGTGAGGGTGGATGGCGCGGATTAGGGTGCGGGGTGGGTTTGGAGGTTGGAGCCCGCGCATGCGTGATGCGCATGAATGGGACACCTGAGATGGTTTTGCGGGTGGGCGGCTCTATTGGGCCGCGGAGGCCGTCTTACGCTGGCGTTGTTGCGGGATGTTTGCGGAGCGGTTGGCGAGTTTCTTGAGACCACGAAGCGCTTCGTTGACAGATTCGGCGTCCGGGAAGGCATCGAGCAGGTCGGGGGCGATGATGACGACGTTAGTCCCCTGCCGCATGCGCTGGTGGTATTTGCCGCGCACACCTTTGCTGAAGTCGAGGTTGGGGCGAGGGGCGAGCGGATCGAGTTGGTCAGGCTTCATATTGTTCTCTCTCGGCTGCGGTGACAGGACGGGCTCCGATGAGTCGGATTTGAGAGTCTGTCTCAGTGTAAACGACGAACAGGAGGCGCTGGGCGGAAGAGATGCCGACGGTAATCCAGCGGTTCTCGTCGGCGGAGTGCTGGTCGTCGGGCAAGGTGGAACTCAACGGATCGTCGAGGACGGTTGCCGCCTCGTCGAAGGAGACGCCGTGCTTCTTCAGGTTGCTGGCGGCTTTGTCGGGATCGAACTCGAAGGTGAGACGGGGAAAGGTCATGCGTTGGCTTTGCAGGGAATTGTATCGCGGGCGGTGAAGAAGGGTGCGGGGCGGGTGAGGGTGGTTGGGGCGGCGGATTGGGTGATCGAGATT
>JALYIG010000282.1 GCA_030775885.1 Acidobacteriota bacterium
AAATAGATCCCGTCCAGCGGTCCAGAACATCAGGAAGAACCGCCGCGTCATGGACGCTCTGCCATCCCCACCCTTCCATCTGCTCGGGCGTTGTACCCGTGTATTCGTACCAGCGCCGGTTGTACCAGAACAAGTCTCCATTGGCGTGGGCCATCCACGCCATCTGCGGGATCGAATCCGCCAGCACCCGAAACTGCTCCTCGCGCGACTCAACCTCCCGCCGCGCCATCACCTGCTCCGTCACTTCTACCGCGTGAACTAGGATCCCTTCCACCACGCCTGACGAACTGCGCGTCGGCTGATACACAAAATTGAAGTAGCATTCAGAGCCTTCTTTCGATCCCTTAGGCGTCACAATCGCCTTCACCTCGTTGCCCCAGTACGGCGTCCCCGACCGGTAGACTTCGTCCAGCAACTCGGTGAAGCCCTGCTGCATGATCTCCGGCATCGCCTCGGCCAAAGGCTTCCCGATCAGATCGCTCTCCACTCTTCGCCCAACCAGCTCCAGATACTTCTCGTTCACCAGAGCAACCTGATGCTGCGGCCCCTGCAGCATCAGGATCCCAGCCGGCGCCTGCATAAAAAGATCGCGAATCCTCCGCCGCTCGGTCTCCGCCTCGGCCAGCAGCTCAATCTCTCGCTGCACCATATGCGCTTCCCGGATCCCCTCGCTCAGCTCTCCCGCCACCTGCGCGTAGAACGAGCGGTAGCGATCGTCCAGCCGCTTCTTCGGGCTGACCCCCGACAGCAGGAACCCCTTCGGTGTCGCTCCTTCTGTGCCACCAATCGGGACTGCGATCGCCTCCCCCACCTCTGCCCCCCACGCACCCAGAGGCACGCCCCGCAAACCAAGCTCCGGGACCGCAAACACACACATTTCACCCCGCATCAACCGCTCGCAGCCAAGCCACGGCTCCGCTCGCAGATCAATCGTCGCTGGCAAGCCAATCGCCTGGTTTTCCAGAGCCGAGCTGGCCGTAAGCCGAGCGCTTGAACTGGGCTCGTCAAACAAATAAATGCCCGCAAACGGCAGGTCCTGCGGATTCGCAGCCAGCACTCCCGCTGCCTTGAAGCTCGCCTCCCGCGCGTCCCGCGGCCGGCTGCTCCGCGCCGTCGCCAGGCTGCGCAATGTCCGTAGCCGGCGGTCCCCAATCACCTTGTCCGTCGTTTCCACCACCGGCGTAAAGACACCGCCAATGCCCCCCGACTCATCACGAATCGGGCTGTACGAGAACGTGAAGTAGCACTCTTCGGCGTAACCGTCCCGCTCCACAAGCAGCAGCATATTGTCCGACCAGGTCGCCTCGCCACGCTGCAACACCCCGCGCAGAAGCGGTCCGATCGTCTCCCAGATCTCCGGCCACACATGCCGGCCGGCCCGCCCCAAAGCGCGCGGATGCTTGCTGCCGATCAGCTCAACATACGCGTCGTTATAAATCTTCACCAGCTCCGGGCCCCACCAGATCAGCACCGGAAACCGCGAATTCAGGCAGATGCTGACTGACGTCTTCAGACTCTGAGGCCAGCTCTCCACAGCACCCAGCGGCGTCTTCGACCAGTCCAGGGTACGGATCAACTCTCCCATCGCTCCGCCCCCGGAAAGAGCGTGATCGAGCAAGTTCTCGCTTATGTTGCCTGGCATACATATCCTCTGGAAGAGTTGCCCACAGAATACGCACGCGCGCCGAAACGGCGCAAGTCATTTCTTGCTTTCCAGGTTCCTCTTTTTATTGCTGCAACACGACTTGCTGCCCTTCCTTCAGGCCACTCAAAATCTCCGTCACCGAGCCGTTCGACAGCCCCACCTTCACCGCCACTGCACGTGTTCCTTCCTTCTGCTTGCTGTCCGGAACCTGCACCGTCGCGTTCTTCTGTGCGTCGTAACTTACCGCGTTCTCCGGAACCGTCAGCACACCCTTATGCTCGTCCAGCAGAATCTCTGCGTTCGCCGTCATGTTCGCCTTCAACTCGCCGCCAGGGTTGTCGATCGACACTCGCACCTCGAAGGTCGTCACGTTGTCCTTCTCCACGCCCAGTGGGGCGATCTTCGTCACCTTGCCGTTGAACCTGCGGTCGCGGAAGCTCTCCACCTTGATGCGCGCTGGCTGTCCCATATATACGTGCGCAATATCCGCCTCATCCACCTTGCCCTGCACATACACCTGGTTGATGTCCCCCTCGGTCATCACCAGCGTCGCCGTCGACCCCAGCACCAGAATCGAACTCACCGCCGCGCCAATCTCCACGTCGCGCGACAGGATCACGCCATCCATCGGCGCCACAATCGTCGTGTAGCTCAGTTGGTCCTCGAGCTGCTTCAGGCTCGCCTGGCTCTGCATCACCTGCGCCTTTGCCTGCCTCAGCTTCGCCGTGTCCACGCCAATCTGCGCCCTCGATGAGTCGCGCCTGGTGAGCGCCGCAAGATACTCCTTGTTCGCGTCGTCATACGCCTGCTGGCTCACCAGTCCCTGCTTCCTCATCTCGGCATTGCGGTCCAGCGTTGCCTTGTACATTGGCAGATCAGGCGCCGCCGCGTTCACCTTGTCCTGCTCAATATTCGCTTCGTACGAGGTCACATTCGCCTCGGACGACGCCAGTTGCGCCTTCTGCGCATCGACCTGCGCCACGATCTCCTGCTGATCCAGCTCAGCCAGTGGCTGTCCCTTGGTCACCTTGTTGTTGATATCGACGAACAGCTTCTCGACAATTCCCGAAGCCTTGCTCTTAACCTCAACCTTGGTAATCGGCTGGATCTTCCCCGTCGCAATTACCGACCGCGCCACATCGCCGCGTGACACCTTCGCCAGCCGGTTCGGGTCGATCGACCCGCCCTTCACCAGCCGCGCTACCCCCATTGCAGCCATGCCGAGAAACAATACCACGCCAACGCATAGCAGGATCCAGAATCGTTTGCTCTTACTTGATGCAGCCACTACAACCTCCCGTACGCACAAAGAGCTGCGGCAGCCTCTTTACGCAACGATCAACGTTATTAGGTATACAACTCTTCTATTGGGCGAGCATGAATCCGCCTGCTGCCTGTTCTACGCAAACCGCCGCCTTCCGGTTCCCGCACTTCTATCTCTCTAAGGAAGGGAACCGCAGGCCGCCTCTCCACGTATCATTCTCACGAGCGCTTTCGCCTCGCTGCCAAACCGCTATGCAGAGTTTTTCCGACATCCTCGGGCAGGTCTTCCGCGCCATCGCCGCCAACAAGCTGCGCAGCTTCCTCACTATGTTCGGAATCGCCTGGGGAGTCGGCTCGTTGCTCGTCCTGGTTGGCCTCGGCGAAGGCTTCCGCTCCGGCCAGCACAAGCAGATGTCCACCATGGGCAACGACATCATCATGATGTGGAACGCCACCATCCCTGCCTTGGCCAACCAGCACACCGGCATGCGCCCCTACCAGCTCACTTCCGGCGATGCCGAAGCCATGCGCACGCTCCCGGAGATTCGCGCCCTTACCGTCGAACTCGCCCGCTCCGATCTCTATGAAGTCAGCCAGTGGAACAATACATCGAGCCGCGTCATCGGAGTGCTGCCCAATTACGACGCCGTCAAATTCCTCCCGCTGACGAAGGGTCGCTTCATCGATGCTTCCGACATCGCCGACCGCCGCCGCGTCGCTGTCCTTGGCTCCAAGGCGGCCATGCTCCTGTTTCCCGGCCGTCCCCTGCTGGGCGAGCGTATCACCATCAACGGCACCGAATTCACCATCATCGGACTCACCGGAAAGATCAGCCGCGGCGAGAACGATACTAACGACCAGCGTCTCTATATCCCAATTTCCACCATGCAGGAGCTTTTCGCCCTCAAAGGCGACAATGTTGCCCGCGATGCACTCACCTCCATCCAGTTCCAGCCCACCCATCGCGGAGACTCCGTAGCCGCGCTCGCCGCCGCCGACCGCGTCATCGGCCAACGCCACGGCTTCGACCCTTCGCTCACCGACGCTTTCAACCAGTTCGACACCATCCAGGAAGAAAAAATGGTGAGCGCCATCTTCAACGCTATGGACCTATTCCTCGGCGGCGTCGGCATCGTCACTCTTGGCCTCGGGGCCGTCGGCATTGTCAACATCATGCTCGTCTCTGTCACCGAGCGCACCCGCGAGATCGGCGTGCTCAAAGCCATTGGCGCCACCCGCCGCAGCATCGTCGCGCAGTTCTTCTGGGAAGGCCTCCTGCTCACCGGAATCAGCGGGGTCATCGGCATCGCCGTCTCCGCCGCTCTCATGTGGCTTCTCCAACAAGGCCTCACCGACAAAATGCCGGGCTTCGACCCGCCACGGCTCGTGCCCTGGTCAGCCGCGCTCGCCCTCGGATCGCTGATTCTCTGCGGTGTAGCCGCCGGACTCTACCCCGCCAATAAAGCCGCCCAACTAGACCCCATAGAAGCCCTCCGCCGCGAATGAACAATTCAGCTTCTAGCCTTTAGCTCTTAGCTTCTAGCTAAAAGCTAAGAGCTAGAAGCTAACAGCTGCTCTTGGTGATTTACATGTTCAAAGACATTCTCGGACAAGCCTGGGAGGCGATGCTCTTCAATCGCCGCCGCACCTCGATCACCATGGCTGGAATGGCATGGGGCGTCGCCACAGTCGTCCTCCTGCTGGCCTACGGAGCAGGCTTTAGCCGGGCCATTGAGGCGATCTTCGAGCAGTTCGGCACCCACACCATTGGCGTCTTCCCCGGCCGCACCAGCGAACAGGCGGGAGGAGACAAGGCCGGTGTCAAAGTCCGTTTCACCCTCGACGACGTTGACCGCGCAACGGCCTCAGTACCCAACATCAACATCATCTCGCCCGCCGCCTATAAGGACGTCACCGTGCAGAACGACCTCCACACCTTTACCTGGAGCGTCAACGGAGTCCGCCCGCAGTACCAGAACATCATGAAGCTGGACACATCGGAAGGCCGCTTCTTCAATGGCGCCGAAGAACAGCAGCGGGCCCACGTCTGCGTCATCGGCTCGGAGGCCAAGACCAAGCTCTTCTCCGGAGGCTGGGCGCTGGGCGAATCCATCCGCCTCGGAGGCGAGGCTTTCACCATCATCGGCGTCCTCAATCCCAAAATGCAGGAGAGCGAAGACGACGTCAACCGCCAAGTTTACATCCCGTTTAACACCATGGGCGACCTGAAAGATACGCAATACATCGACGGCATCTGGTTCAGCTACGCCGGCGATAACGAAATGGCTGAGAAGGCCCTGCGCCAGAGCCTCGGCGCCGCCCACCACTTCACTCCTCGTGACCACAATGCAATCCACGTCGCTAATCTGATGTCGGAGCTGAAGCAGTTCAAAATCCTCTCCGTCGCCCTCCAGGTCCTGCTCTCGCTGGTCGGAGCGCTCACCCTGGGCATCTCCGGCATCGGTCTGATGAACATCATGCTGGTTGCCGTGCAGCAGCGTACCCGCGAGATCGGCGTCGAAAAGGCACTCGGCGCGCGCCGCCGCCACATCATGCTGCAATTCCTCGCCGAGGCCATGGCTATCACAGGAGTCGGCGGCCTCTCCGGCATCGCGCTGGCCTATCTCGTCTCCATGATGGTGGGACGCATTACCTTCTACAGCGCCCTCGCCAAGAACGCCAGCGCCGCCGATATCCAACTCCTCATCTCGCCCACCTCAGTCATCGTAGCGACCGTCATTCTGGTCATCACCGGCCTGATTAGCGGCATGATCCCCGCCTTCCGCGCCGCCGCCCTCGACCCCATCGAAGCCCTCCGCTACGAGTAGCCCAACCCCTACTGGGTAGCGTCAGCACACTCGCACGACCTCGATCCCGAGCAGCTTGCCCAGCTTGTCAATCCGGTTGCGCATATGTCCCAGCCCGACCGCGCAATGGTGCGCCGGAGCCTGCTCGTTCCATCGCTGGATGAAACCGCGCGCGCCGATGGGAAACCTGTATCGGCTGTTGGTGTTCCCGATCTCGAGAATCGGTCCTGCCTCGCTGTGCCCTTCTGCGACCAACAGTTTAAAGCCGCGCCCGCTCTCCGCCACCGACAGCAGCGTCACGGGCCCGTTCTTCACACTCATCTCCACCGACAGCCCCCCGCCGACCTTGCCGTGATATACCGCCAGCGGCTTCACCTTGGTCTTACCCTCGGCGATCCCCGAGTGGCCCGGCCCATCGTGTCCCATCAGCACAACATCGTCGCGGAAGTCGACCCCGTAGTACTCCGTGAACGATCCGCCCGCACCCAGCGCGTCCATGATCTTCATTGCGAGCGCGTTCTTCACCTCATACTCGCCTGCAACCGGAACACCCCTCCGCGTGAGCATCGACGTTCCCAGAATGATCGATGTAATTGTGTCTTCATTCATCGCGCATCCCGTTCCGCTGTAGAAGTAAGCCAATGCGCCCAAGGCATGCCGCCGAACCAGCTCGTCCAGCGCCACGGCGGTCCGCGCCGCCCGCGCCAACTCGTCCGCAGGGCAATCCGGCTGCACGTCGAAAGCAGCCTGGAATTCCTGCAGCTTGTCCGCGACCGCCGCATCGCTGACCTCGCTGCGCAGCGCGCCCAGTTCGTCGATCTCAAGCTGCTCGATATGCGCGCCGAATACAGCCGAAACGGCTGTGAGGTCGGTGGCAATGTCGAGCATGCCGCCGTAGTAGTGGCCCATCAGCCCAAGCCGGAGGTGGCTCAGCGTTTCCACGACCTGTGCGGCTGCCATCCAGTCCTCAATCTCGCGCCAGCATTCTGGATCGCCGTCGAGCACGCCGGTCACCTGGTGGAACGGAACGCCCGCGCGTGCGAAGACGTTGGCAATCTCCGGCACCGAGCAAGCCGAACAGAACGCCAGCCAGTCGCCGGTCATCGCTGTGCGGTCGGGTAAGGAATTGAAACGTGCGTAATCGATCGCCGCCTCCGGCTGCAGGTTCAGCACCAGCACAGGGACCTTCGCACGCCGGACTACCGGCAGAACAGTGGAGGAGAGAGCGTAGGTGGTTACATACAGCACCAGAAGATCGACGTCGTCGCGACGGGCTTGATGCCCCACTGCAAAAGCACGTGCCACTGAGTCGACTAAGCCGAAGTTCACAATCTCGCGCCCGGACCCGGCGAGCCGCTCGGCAACCTGCTCCACGTAGCCCTTCAGCCGCGCTTCCAGCCCCTCGAACTGGCTCCAATACGCCTCCAGCCCGATGCCGAACAAACCAACTCGCAGCGTTCCGCCTTCCGCCATGCTGCTCCTCTGGCGGCGCCTGGTTCCTCCCAAACGCCGCGACAATATCGTACCCTGTACGCGACGCTCGAGCCGTCAGCTAGAATTCGGATGCGAAAGAAAGACAGAAAAAGGAGCAATCTGTGAGTGTCGTTGCAGGAGTCGACTTTGGCACGCTAAGCGTGCGCATCTCCATTTTTGATAAGGAACGTGGAAAACTGAGCTCCGCTGCCGCCGAATATCCGCTGCACAGCTCGCCTACTGACCCGCACCTCAAGACGCAGTCGCACGACGACCAGATGAACGCCCTGGTCCACGCCATGCACGATGCCGTCCGAGTCAGCGGGATCGACGGCAAGCAGATCAAGGCCATCGCCCTCGACACCACCGGTTCAAGCG
>JALYIG010000283.1 GCA_030775885.1 Acidobacteriota bacterium
ATATCAAGTAGGCAAGCGATGAGTGTGACGCTATACAGAATCTCGTTAAGCAGGAATTGCTGCTGGCCATACCCCACAGCGATGGCAGTCGTACACAAATAAAAGAGGGAGCAGACGTACGTAAACACCGTTATGTCCGGAACGAGAGTGAGGAAAGGCACCAGCCATGCGACGTACCAAGGATAATGGGGCGAAAAGAGCAGCATCAGAGCCAGGGCCAGCACGGTTGCAGGGACCAGAAAGTCTGCGTTCGCGGGCAAAGCGAGGAGGCGAGTTTGCCGGCTGCCTGCGCTCACCCAGGATGGGTCGCAGCAGGTACGCCAGCACCAGACTGTTATCGCAGCAAATACAAGCGCGCAGAAGACAAGGAAAGTCTTTGTTGAAAGACTCTGAAAGCCTCGCATGTGTTGCGTGAGTTCCAGCAGGAAGTACCGCGTGCCGGTGTCGATCCCTTCTTCCTGGACATACCCGCCTAGAAAGCCAAATACGCGTATGCCGACACTGGAGTAGCACGCGTAGCCTGCTGCGATGACGGCAGCAACCGTCGCGGGCATTCGATATTCTCCGCGCCGGAAAAGCGCCGGCAGCAGGACGAGCGGATAGAACTTGGTCATGATGGCCAATCCGAGGAAGAGCCCGGTGAGCACTGGCTGCCTGCGGTATCGCGCGAGAAGAGCCAGGGCCATGAAGGCCATCACGACGGAGTCGATGTGGCCTGAGCCGGCAATCTCCCAGACCAGCAGCGGGTACCACGCGAAGAGCAGAGACTGCTCGCGCCGGATTCCCAACTCGCGAAGCAACGCGACCAGCGCATAGAGCGTAAGGCACTCGAACAGCACCATCACGATCTTCATGAACTTCACGGTGGGGCTGATGAAGGTAACCAGGTAGAAGAGGAACTGCGCGACCGGCGGATAGATTGTGTGGGCGTAGTCGCGGCGATTGATGTGGTCGAAGATGTTCTGGTTAGCCGCACGCAGGGCCCGAAGTGCGGGGTCGGCTGGAACGTAACGATACGGAGAGATGTGCGCGTGCTGGACCACTCCATCCCACACGTAACGGTAAATATCCGACGAGAGATACGGTGCGGGAATCAGGACTACGATCCGGAACGCGACGGCGAATGCGAGGATAATTCCGAACGAGTAGCGATTGACGGGCTGGGTGAGGATCACCAGCGCGGCCAGCGCATAAAGGGTGACTGACCAGCCCGATACCCCGGAAAACCCGATGGTGAAACGGTGGTACTCGCTGACCAATTGGCGCGCAAGCAGGAGCAGGCCGGATCCGATGAGAGCCAGGAGGATATTGGTCAGCGAGGGCCGGAAGCTGCTCCAACGGGATTTGAGAGCTCGTTCTATTTGCAATCTCCGAAGAGGTTATTAAGAAATCTGCGGCTGTGCGGTGCGCGGTAGCCCGCTGCTTCTGCAAAGGGCACGGGCATCCCATGAAGCAGCTCGCTCCGAAGCAGATTCAGCGTCTCCCCATCATCGACGTCGTACCAAACGGGTAAATTGACAAGCTCGATATTCGCGGCCTCGATTGCCGACACCGTCTCCGCATAAACCGTCGACGTACTCCAGTGGATGTTTGTGAATGGCATGTAGTGAGCTTTCTTGAGGCCGAGCAGATAGTAGCCGCCGTCGTTGCAACCGCCAACGACAATACGGTCGCCTGCACAGCTCAGAGCCTCGATGGCTTGACGGTACGCTGCCGCAGGCACGGTGGGCGAGTCGGAATCGATCAAGCAAACCGAGCCGAAGCCGCAGGCGAGGATGTCCTGTGCCGCGGCCAGAAGTCTCTCTCCGAAGTCATCGCCGCGCTGAGGAATGAGGGCGAATCCTCCCGGCAGGAGCCCATCGAACAATGCTTCATCGCCGATGGGGGTGTAGCAGACCAGTCCTGACGCACTGCCCGTCGCGGCGGCCTCTGCGATGTTCTGGGTCGTGTCCTGAAGGAAGCAGGTGTTCAGCGCTGCCGACTGCTCAAGCGTGAGCGGCGGAGAGAGCCGCGTCTTTACCTTGCCTGCACGGGGGGCCTTGGCCATCACAGCAAGCGCGCATTTTGCTTGAAGAGTAGGATCCGGGCGCGACGGATCGAGGATCGGATAGGGCATTCAGGCGGCACTCCAGCGGGACTCGGCGACTTGCACTTCGCTCTTCTGGCAGATCGCATATTGGTAGCCATTGTCGTGTTGCACTTCGACCGAAGCCCACGGCAGCGAGCGCACGAACTCGAAAAACGTATCGCGGGGCATAACCTTGGCGCGCAATGGTTCACGATAGCTGTCTCCAGCTCTCCCAGTCAGAATCGCCAGCAGCCACATGGCACGGAGTGGAATACTCGTCTTGAATTCGGAGGTAGGCTCGGCAATGAAGCACCGGCCGCCCGGACGCAGCACTCGAAAGACTTCGGCAAGCACGGCTTCCTTGTCGGGGACGATGAGGAAGAGACGGGACACAATCACGGCGTCGGCCGATTCCGGAAGCTCTGCCAGCGCTCCAACGTCACCCAAGATGAAGCTACAGTTTCCAAGCTTGAGGGCATCAGCCCGAATTCGTGCGCGTCGGATCAGGCGCCGGGATCTATCGATTCCGATTGCGACAATTTGTGGAAATTCCTCAGCCAACCTGCTTGCGTAGAGTCCCGGACCGCAACCCAGTTCCAGGACCCGTGTTCCGGCAGCAGGAAAAAACGGAAAAAGCCCGCTTGTTATCTCGGCTGTGTGATCTCGGAACAAGTGCTCACGACAGAGAGCATACAGCCAATGACATCGCTCAAAAAGGTCTTCCGAGGTCGGAGAGACGCTACAGTTGGGAACGTCGCGAGGACCAGAGCTCATAGTCCTGCATACCAGTCGTAACCAAGCTTTGTCCAGTAGTCGTCCGGCTCCAGGTTCGTATAGCTGATCAGCCCGATCCGCTTGATTTGCTTATAGCCATATTTCGTAGGCATATGCAGGCGCAATGGCGCTCCATGAAATTGCGTCAAAGGCGCTCCCATCATCTCAGTAACCAATAGCGTCTGCGGATGACGGCAGACATCCATGTCATAACCCGTATAGTAGTCGCCGTCCGGCGTTTCCATATAGACATAGAGCGGATCACGGCCATCCATAGACTGAGGCGGATAGGCTTCAAGAAAATCGCTCATGCGCACCCCGGCCCAGTGCACAATTTCGCTCCAGCCCTCGATGCACTTGAACTGGGTCACCAGTTCGTGTCGCGGCAAGCTGAGGATGTCGTTCATGGTCAGAAGCAGGCCCGGAGTTCCGGGCATCACGGTACTGCGGCTCTCGCCAGCCTCTTCCGTGCCCCGAGGCATGCGGCCGGTTCGGTCCTCCTCAGCTTTTGCCTGGTCCAGCATCGGCTCCGGAGCCATCTTGCCGGAAGTCTTTGAATTCGGATCGATCTTTGTATCGTGCCCCTGGTCCTCATGGCTGCTCGCGTCGATATATCGGTACTCCCACCCCGTCACATCGCTGGTAAAGCGAACATGTTTTGCGGCATCCCGCACACCGACCAGTTGCAGTCGCCAGCTCTCCGGCGCAAGCATCTTCTTGAGTCCGTACACTCCATTGACGCGAAGGTCTCGAGCATCCTTCAACGAATAGGTCGGAGCCATTGCGCGTTCGTCGAACACGGTCCGCGCAATCGCTGCGTTCGTCTCAAACGCGCGACGGAGTGGTCCCGGTTGCATTTCGAGGCCCGCACTACGATCGATCCACCGATAAAATCCGTATCCCGCAGCCGCCGCCACCGACGCGACTATGAATGATCGGCGAGTCCGCCGTCGCGACTCAGCCAGTACAGCCGCATCTGCAGCCTCGCTTGGGGCTGCATCGTCTTTCAGAGTATCAATCTGCCCAACAGGAGTCTCGGCGGAAAGCGGAGCAGCTTCAACTGGCGGCGGAATATCCTCGACGCCATTAGCTGGTGCCTGTTCGACGCCGGCAGGCGCCGTATCCGGCTCAACCTCTTCTTGCATGCCCTTGCCAGAGTCGGGAGGAAGTTCGTCCAGATCACTCATAGCGGATCCTTCCTTTCCATGTCGACAGAAGGAGCCTCGACCCTCTGAATCTCCGTACCGCTGACCATGGCGCGGAAGTTGTTCCATCCGGCGAGAATGACCTGGCTTACGTGCACTACGACGAATCCAAGAAAGCTCATTGTGATCCAGAAGTGCAGCCAACGTGCCATCTCGTATCCGCCGAGTGCCGTAGTGAGCCAATGCGCCTGGGTAGGCTTGTAGATTGCAAGGCCGGTTACAACCATGCCGATGCCCATCAGGATCACAGAGGTATAGGCGATGCGCTGTGCACCGTTGTATTTCGTCTGCTCAGGCAGGCCCTTCCTCAAATGAAGGTCAACCAGCGTAACCTGGATGGCATCGCTCAGGCTGCGACGTTCCGGCAGAAGAAAGCGCCATTCCCCGGAGAGCGCCGTATAGAGCACATACGCAAGCCCATTCAGCAAAAAAATCCACATAAAGAAGAAGTGATAACCGAGGCCGTGCGTCACGTGATACGGCACATGCAGCTTCTGATAAAACCAGTCCGGGAAGAAGCGGACGAGCGTGAAGTTTCCAGTTCCGATGCGATAGATGGCATGCGGATGTTGGTAGGCGTTATCCGAATCGTTCCAGTAGATAAGGAGGCCGCTCCAGATCATCGTGAACAACACGGGGAAGTTGATCCAGTGCATCCAGCGGATGGCAAGGGGGTGCTTGGGTTCGAGACGGATCGACGCTTTGGAGATGGCTTCCTGCATAGCTCAATAGAAAAGATATACGATCGCATCAATAGGCGTAGAGCCACTCTTCCTCTCAGAATATATGCTCTTCATCCCACTGGAAATCCGTCCTACCAAAAGTCTGTTTGGACTAGTAGAAGACTGAGTTCACACCAGATGGTTCTGGATCCCATTGTTGTAAACGTTTACCGAGGAAGTCAAAGGCCAGAGCCCATTTGACTGCTGCGATCACCAACACTCCGGCTCAGGCTAAAACCGACAATGCCAGCGCCATCTTAAACGTTTTTAATGCTGGACAATTTGACTCCAGCACCGGCCACAGAATTTCAAAACACACAAGAGCTAGCTGCACCGCCGTCCCCGCCGCTACGCGGTTACCAGCCCAAGCGTCTCTGCGGTCACCATTTTGTGTTCGACGTAGTTGTAGGGCGGCACTGTCTGACCGCGGAGGATAGAAAGGCCGAGGTGAACCAGGCTGGGTCCGTACGACCCCGCCTCATGCGACACAGATCCGATCAGCGGCGACCCAGTCTTACTGATCTCCTCCATCGCCTCGGCGATGCAATCCTGCCCCACAATTGCTACATGTTTTTCCCGCTTTTGTTCGCGAACGGCGTCCACTGCGCCCAGTGCGCTGGTGTCGGTCGAGGCCGCAATCAGGATGTGCCGGTCGCGCGGGTGGCGATCCAGAAAATCCGAAACCAGCTTATGGCTGCGATCGCGCATTCCGCGTCCGTCCATCCGGACAAAACACTCCACCGGGAGGTCGGGAATTCCACCACGAATCCCTTCAAAAGCGCCGGTAATTCGGCTCTGCACCAACAGCCCCGCCTCGGGAAGATCAAGCCCTAGAACCCAATCCACGCCCCCTCCCCAGTCGCGCAGAGCGTGCGAGGCCAGCAGTTCCCCGGCTTCCAGCCCAACGCGGTAGTTGTCCACTCCAAAGTAGGTCGCGTGCGGATGCGGGATGTCGATCGCGATCATCGGTATCTTGGCCGCCGCAATCTTGTCTGCGATCACCGGCGCCGCCTCTTGCTCGATCTGGAATTCGATCACCAGGTCAACCCGGTTTTTCACAAACTCTTCCGCATTGCGCATCGCGGTTGCGGCGTCGTAGCAGTTGTCTAGGATAATCAGGTCGACGCCTACCGAAGCCGCGGCGGCGATCAGGCTCTCCGTCACCTCAACCGAAAATGGCATGTCCACGCTCTGGCAGCCGAAGCCAAACCGCAGTTTCTTCGGTCGCGACACCTGCCGATACAGCCCGTCAGGCGACTGCGCAAGATACCCGCGGTGCACATAGGTCTTCAAAACGCGGTAAACCGTAGTCTTGGAGATCTTCGTCTGGCGATGAATTGCTTCCAGCGTCATCGGCTGATTATCAGACTGCAGCAACTCAAGGATATCAAGAGCCTTAGACAAAACCGGGATCAGGTAGAGGCGCCGTGATTTACGCAGTGTCATGTATGTAGTTACCCCTGGGACACACCATTATGCGACATTTCCACCGATGTTTCACTATTGAAATTCAAAAAAACAATATTTTTCTTTCAATCCGATCCTTATTTCCATAGGTTAACGTCGCCGAGCCAGTCTTAACTCCTCCTTTTTTTCGCAACTGTGCCATCCTAGGATGGATAAGGAGATGCTTTGGCTGGAATCCGTGACATCGCGCAATTGGTCGGAGCGCCGGAACCACCGGACACCGGTGAGATTCTGCGCGTTTCAAGTATCGACGCGGCCACGCCTGTCACACTCGTCTTTACCACGGATTCCGCCACCTTGGCGGCCGCTCTAAACTCCCCGGCAGGTGCCATCCTCACGCGCTCTGACCTGCTGAAACCACCGGCAGATCCATCCGACCCGCGCTTGCTCCAGGTGGCGGATCCGCGCTATGCCTTTGCTCTCGCCGCCCGCTTCCTGCAATCTCGGGAGCCCGCTGCCGCTGGTGATCAGCCGGCCGTCGTTCACCCTGCCGCTGTTCTCGGCGAGGGTGTCAAACTCGGCGTGCGAACCAGCATTGGTCCCCATGTAGTCCTGGGAGACGGGGTCATACTGGGCGCTGATTGCATCGTCCTGGCGAACGTCACCATTTACCCGGGCACAGTTCTGGGCAACCGGGTCGTCGTGCAGTCGGGTGCAGTTCTGGGGTCGACCGGCTTTGGCTACGCGCGCAACTCGGCCACGGGCGAATACATTGCCTTTCCGCAGCAGGGCACCCTCGACATTGGCGATGATGTCGAGATCGGTGCCAACACCACCATCGATCGCGGCGCGCTCGGCGAGACGCGGATTGACGCGGGCACGAAAATCGACAACCTGGTGCATATTGCCCACAACTGCATCCTCGGACGTAACGTCATCATCGCCGCGCAGACCGGGATATCAGGCTCCAGCGTCATCGAGGACGGAGCCATTCTGGGCGGGCAGGTTGGGCTTGGTGAGCATGCCCACGTCGGCCCCGGTGTGATTCTTGGTGGCGGCGCGGGGGTGCTCAGTCACAAAAAGGTTCGCGGCCCCGGCCAGGTCTTCTGGGGCAGGCCGGCGCGTCCACTGAAGCAGTACCTGCGCGATCTCGCCCGGCTGAGCCGGCGCTGACGTCAAACTGATATGGCCACCATCGTCATCGGCGGGCACTCGCGAAACATCGGCAAGACCAGCGTCGTGTGCGCGCTGATTTCGGCCCTGCCCCAGCTTCGCTGGACGGCGATTAAGATCAGTCAACACGAACACGGTGTCTGCTCTCACACCAGCGAGCTATGCGACTCCTTGGACCAAGGCATCGCCATCTTCGAAGAGCGCGATGCCTCGGCCGGTACAGACTCGTCGCGCTACCTGGCAGCGGGCGCTTTCCGATCGCTTTGGGTGCGAACGGGGCGACGTCAACTCGCGGAAGCGATGCCACGCATCCGTGCCGAGATCGACTGCTCTGAAAATGTAATTCTGGAATCGAACAGCGTGCTGCGCTTCATCAAGCCGGACATCTACGCCAGCGTTCTCGACCCGGCGATTGTCGACTTCAAGCCGTCAGCTCTGCGTTATCTTGATCGAGCAGATGCCCTGCTGATGCCCGTCCACGCCGGATCTAAGCAGGGATGGCCGGACGGTTCATTGAATTTAATCGAGCGCATCCCACGGTTCAATGTCGCCCCACCCGGCTATTTCTCGCCCGATTTCGCTCGGTATGTTGCCGGCAAACTGGCTGCCCTGCAACTGTCCGATGAGAATCAGTTCGCGTCGTCAGACGCAGCGTCCATATAGGCGACATCGAGTGCCGTCCCCTGGACTGTGACGTACTGATTGTTGATCTCAGAACCGTCTACAGTTTTGAAGACATGCACCTGTCCACCGTACGCTGTGTACACCTTGTTGAAGTTCTGAACCCAGCACAGGCCGGTGAGGCTTCCATAGTAATACTGGTCGTTGTTCTGGTTGGGGAAGGGGACTGCGACCGCCGTAACCCCACTGCCAGCCTGATTCACCGCAGGAATAATCTGCGGCACCAATTTGGATGTCCCAAGGGGAACCATGGTGAGGCAGTTGTAGTTCGCCGCCTGCGTCGTGTTGCCGCTCGCGAACAACTTCTTGCGTTCGCCGGTCGCGCAGTACTGCGATCCGATCCACAGCGTGTTGTTATCCGCGAACAACAACTTCGAGTGGCTCCCATCGGAGATCGAATAAGTCCCGGTCACGGTGTTCGTTGACTGGTTCAGTGTCGTCAGGAAACCGGCGAAGAGACCGTCGGGCTGCAGTTGCTGGCCCGCGAGATAAAGCGTTGTCCCATCTGACAGCGCTGCTGTCACTCCGCCCGGTATAGGAATATTCAGAGGATTCCGCTGCGGCGGAATATAGCCTGCATACGGAGTCAGGCCCGACGCGACCGCAATATTGTTATTGTTCAGCGGCCCCTGCTGCAGAAGCGTGATGCTGGCAGTCTTTCCGCCACATTCAGCGCCGCAGTTCAGTACATACGCCGTGGTGCCGTCGAGCGAGAAGTAAACGGCCGAAGGCTGGTCAAATGTGCCGGGCACGGCCGCAGCACAGTAGACGGGAAGCAGGCTGGGTTCGCAATCCACTGAACCGGTAGCCTGGATTGCGGCAGCCTGCGTCGGATACTGATTCTGATTAAGTTTGAAAACCCGGTACACCGTGTTTGAGTTGCGCACCATTGCCAGCGCAACCGTGTCGCCCTTGTTCGATACAACCTTGTACACGTTTGGGATGTTCAGCCCGTAGCTTCCACCGGTCTGGTTGTCGATGACTTCGAGGATGCCTGCCGCCGACTCAGCCCCATAGTAGCGGCTGAACGAAGGAGGCACGGAGACCGCGCTTGATCCGGACTCGAAAGACCCAACCGACCCTGAAGACGACTCCGTGGAGTAGTTGACGTTGGTCAGGCTGCCATCGCTATTGGAATAGACAAATGCCCGCAGCTCAGCCGGAAAACTCAGAATCGTTCCGGGAAATCCGGAGGAGTATCCGCTGATGGAAAAGAATGGAATCGTGTCTTCGATGTTGTTGCGAATGTCGCGCGATGCATCGACGATTTGCAGGCTGCCATTACTGCCGTTCGCGGTCACACCGATCATCACGCGCTGGGCGAGCTTGCTCGGAGGCACGGGCCGCCCCGCATAGTTGTATTCGGGAAACTTATAATAGTAGTAGCTAGCGGAGTGGCAGGAACTGACTCCCAGTGCCGTGATTGCAAGCAGCAGCACGCACAGAACCCGCATCCCGATGCCGGTGCTTTGCAGCGCCTTCTCCGGTTGTGAGGGCGCTTTAATCGATGGAACTTTCGGCATCGTGCCGAGGAGCGGCACCGCGCCGGACCCGCGGACAAAGAGACTTCGATTCTTCAACGTGGACAACTCCAACCTTCGTCGTGCAAGAAATTCCGTGGGCCTACCCTCTTACTATACCAAAGGAACTGCACCTGTAAGCCTCGCTGGGTCGTTTGGTTCGGCTCCTGATTCAGCTTAGAATTGGGCACGCTCCCAGTAAACTTCCGCGAGCTGATTGTGGTACGTGGGGCGACATGAGTACGGCACCAACGAACTCCTCAGTGAAACCGGGCAATGATGTCGACAGGCTCTTCGCCGGCGTCCCATGCTTGTGCGACGGCGCTATGGGCACAATGCTCCTCGATCGAGGTATCTCCCTGGATCGATGCTACGAGGAACTGAATCTATCGCTGCCCGAAACGATCGCAGACATTCACACGAAGTATCTCCGGGCCGGAGCACAGGTTATCGAGACCAACACCTTTGGCGCAAACTCATATCGCCTCGAGCATTTTGGGCTGCGCAACCAGCTAATCCCAATCAATCTCGCGGGCGTCCATATGGCAAGGCAATGTGCGAACCAATTCCCGGGTAAGTCCTGGGTAGCTGGCTCGGTTGGGCCGCTCGGCGAGCGCCTGGAACCCCTCGGACCAGTAAGTCTTGAGAAGGCTCGTTCCACATTCGCCGAGCAGATCCGTGCACTTGCAGAAGGCGGCCCGGGTGTAGGCATCGATCTGCTGATGATCGAAACTATGACCTCGCTTGCCGAAGCCACCGAAGCCATCCGAGCTG
>JALYIG010000284.1 GCA_030775885.1 Acidobacteriota bacterium
GAGCGATACTGTCCACGCCAAGGTCGGCACGCCCGAGGCAGGCGGCTCAACTCTCGTTTTGGTGCCCATCCTGGCCGTCTGGCTATATGGAACGCTGATGCTCGCCGGGCGGCGGTCCGGGTACATAATCATGCTCGTCGGGTCGCTCCTCTCGCTGGGCATGCCTGTCATCCACGTGATGGGAGCGGGAGGTGTTTTTAGGGGCGCGATCGCCAAGTCCAGCCCAGCCTTCTTATTTGTCTGGACGCTTCACGTGCTGGGCGTGACTGGGATGTTCTCCCTCATCCTCTCAGTGCGCGAACTGTGGAGCCTGCAGCGGGGCCAGCCCAAATAGTCCAACGACCCCAACGTGGGAAAGGCCCGTCGCACATCGGAGGTAAGCGTCGCGGATAAGGTTCTGCCGGCGACCGCCGCACAGCATAAACAAGATGCCCAGCGATGCGGGCCGAGTCATATTTGCCGGAGATTGCCAGACTAGTGACGACAAACGCCGTAGCAACAGGTGATCTAGGCGCCTGAGTGCCCGTCGATTTACGCGAAATCGCCAATGCGCTCATCGACACCGGATTAGTAACTGATAAGTTGGCTACTCGTCAGCAACCAACCTATACAAGCTTTCGCCCTTCAATATCCAATGCAACATGGTACAGCGCGTCTTTGGTCGCGAGCGCTGCGCATCCGTCTTCGAGAAAAGCAAGGCCTACAAGGTTGTTGGCTGAGACGGCTAGCGACGCCTCGCGAGCCGGCGTGATGCGAACGATGCCGCGCTGGCCCTTGTGGCAAGCCGCGACGTACAGATTGCCGTCCACGTCGAACGCCAGCCCCTGCGCTCGCCCGAGCCCCTGGTAGAAGACGGTGGTCTCACCGTTGCGATCGATGGCGTGGATCGACTGGTTGCTCGAAGTGGTCGGCCCGGTCACGAACAGAGTTCCCTGATCGTTGAAGGCAAGGTGATACGCGGCGATGCTTGGCTCCAGCGTAGCCACTACGAAAATCTCGCGCTCCGCGTCCGGCCCTTTGTCCGGTCCGACCTTGAAGATTGTGCCGGAGCGGTCGCCCACAAACAGGTTGCCGTCGCGGTCAAAGGCGATCCCGGTGGCGATCCCCATACCCTCCGCGTAGGTCGAAATGGCGCCCTGCGGCGAGACGCGGTACACCGTTCCTTCCGCGCGGGAGCTGACATACAGATACCCGTCGGGCCCGAGGGCGAGGCCCGTCGCGTTGAGCAGGTCGCGGACGAACGGCCGCACCTGGAAATCGCGCGCGATGGAGAAGATCGACACCGGCACGCTCTGGCCGCGGCCGCCGGAGAAGGTCGCATATATATTTCCGTCCGTATCGACGGCCGGGTTCGCCACGGGATGCAGGCTCTCCGCGATGGGCACCGCCACGCGCAATTCCAGCGGATTGCTGGCGCTGCCCGCGCATGCGAGCACGACGTCGCCGGAGATTGCGCCGTCAGGAATCCGCACCACAGCGCGTTCCGGCCGGCTGAGCGCAAGCATCGCGGGAACGTCGCCCACCAGAACCTGGGGCAACACATCGCCCTCAGCCTGCAGCGAGTGGCCTTTCAACTCAACTTCTCCGCCTGGCATCGCTGCCGCCGGACTCAACGAAACCAGCTTCGGCCCATCCATCTTCTCGATCTTCAATCCACCCCGCAGAGCACTCATCGCATCCCCAGCCTAGCCCGATGCGCAATCAATCGCAAACATTGAAACTGCGAATATTTTGCTGCTACGAAAGAGAGCTGACCTCAGCGGCTGAAGCCGGGTGGCCAGCTTGCAACTTATGGCACGGATAAATCCGTGCCCTTAACGGGACATCATCTGGTTGGAGGTTTTCTATATCCAGTGGGAGATCGCCAAACCGCAAATCAGCGCCAGCAGTCCCGCGGCGACATCGTCCAGCATGATGCCCGTGCCTTCCGGGAGCGCCTCCAGCCGGTGGATCGGCCAAGGCTTCCAGATATCGAAGAGCCGAAAAAGCACCAGGGCCAGTAGCGCGTGCCGCCAATCCGGACGCATGCCGATGAGCGCGATCCACTGTCCGGCAACCTCGTCGACGACTACAAATCCAGGGTCTTCGCGGCCAGCCTCGCGCGCTACAATCGTCGACGCTGGGATGCCAATGAGCGTGACGACCACTGCGGCAACAGCGGTCCCGATGACGAGCGCTGCGCCATGCCAAACGTGCGCCGCTGCGACCCAAAGCAGCATCGCCGCGACCGAGCCGTAGGTTCCCGGCCCGGGCTTGAGCCGCCCCGCGCCAAACCACGTCGCAACCACCCAGGCCCACGACGTTCTTGTCGTCACAATCTCGCGATCCACTTACTCTCCGTTCCCGGAACCGGAACCGCCGGATGAACTGCGATCGCGCAGCCCCTCAAGCTCATCCAGGAGGTCAGGATCGTGGATCGGCGAACTGATCACATAACCGCCGCTCGCCCATTTGCCCAGATCGATGAGCCTGCACCGGTCCGAACAGAAAGGAAAGTCCTCGCTACCGACGAGCACGATTGTCTTGCAGGTCGGGCAGCGCAGCGTCTTGAGTTTCTTGGCCATAGCAATGTCATTCTAGAAGCTGGCGTGCATCGGATCAAACCAGGCGGCCACGAGCGCTACAGAGGTTGTTGAAAAGGTCATTCGCTCAATTCAGGACTGACCCCAGCGGCTAAAGCCGGATTGCAGACAAGCCCCGCGGCACGGAGAAATCCGTGCCCTTTAACCCAGACGGACCTTTCAATAGTCTGCTAAAGTCCGTAGACCTCGATTGCGGTCCCGCCGAATACGGCTGCACGCTCGGCCTCGCTGAACGGCGCAAAGTAGTCGCGTAGAACGCCCCACCACTGGGCGTAGCCGCTGGCTGCCAGGCAGACCGGCCAGTCGGAACCGGCCATCAGGCGGGCAGGGCCAAAGGCCTCCACCGCGACGTCGAGGAATGGCTTGAGTTTCTCGGGCGTCCAGGTTTTCCAGTCGGCCTCGGTCACCAGACCGGAAACCTTGCACCAGACATTCTCGCGCTGGCCAAGCTCGCGCATGCGACTTGCCCACGGCTCCAGCACACCGCCCGCGATCAGCGGCTTGGCGACGTGGTCCAGCACGAACCCCTGCTCCGGGTGCTCATCGACGAAAATAATGGTCTGGGGTAAATGCCGCTCGTAGATAAGGATCTCGTACACCAGGCCGCTGCCGAGCATCGTCCGAATGCCGGAATTGAAATCTTCGCGCAGGATGTAGTGCTCGTCCTTCTCGCCCTGGATCACGTGACGCAGCCCCTTCAGCTTCTCGCGCCCGTCGAACTCTTCCATGCAGGCGGGGAAGTCCTCGCCGGCAATCGGGGCCCAGCCAACCACTCCGCGGATCGCCTGGCAATGGTCGGCCAGATCGAGCAGCCAGCGCGTCTCGTCCAGCGTCTGCCGGGCCTGCACTGCTACGGTCCCATCGATGTCCGCGGTTGCCATTGCCTCGATCAGGTCTTTGGGCAGGAAATCCCGCCGTAGCGCTGCCATGTCCTCATCGATCCATCCGTACTCCGCCAGCGTGTAGCGCCAGAGATGATGATGCGCATCAATTGTCTCGGTTCTTAGCGTTTCGTCCGCCACTTTTGTATCACCTCTTACAAGTCGCCCCAGTCTAATTCACACTGAGCGGGCCGGGCGTCTCGCCGCAATTCCATCGCGCTTACGCCGAGAGCAGGTACGTCTTTCGCGGGCCTCGCCACCCGAAAAGTTGCAACCGAACTCATTCCGCGCGAACATACCATGGACGTACAGCCTGCAATGAGGGCGATTCGTTCTGACATCGAACGCACTCATTGGCTAATTGTCCGGCCGAGCAATCAGGTTTATTCCCCGGGGTTCCATGAACGAAGACGAAGTCGACCGCCTTGCAGCACTGACCAAGCTCAACATTCTCGACACGCCGCCGGAGCGTCAATTTGACGACCTTGTGCGGCTGGCATCCGCCATCTGTGGAACGCCTATCAGCCTGGTCTCTCTGGTCGACGAGAATCGTCAATGGTTCAAAGCCTCGGTTGGTCTGACCGCCAGCGAAACACCTCGCAATGTCTCCTTCTGCGCTCACGCCATTCACCAACCGGACATCTTTGTCGTCGAAGACGCCACTCGCGATCCCCGCTTCCTCGCCAACCCGCTCGTGACTGATGACCCGAAACTGCGGTTCTACGCGGGAGTTCCGCTGCAAGCACCTGGCGGAGCCCGGATTGGCACCCTGTGCGTCATCGACACCATTCCCCGAAACATCACCAAGAGCCAGCGCGACGCGCTGATTATCCTCGGCGCGCAGGTGCAGGCGCAGATGGCGCTGCGGCTCCAGCAGCAGGCACTGGAAGACTCACTGCGCGAGAAGGCTCACCTCGCCAACCAACTCGAAGCCAGCCAGCACATGTTCCGCACCTTTATGGAGAACAGCCCGAATCATGCCTGGGTGAAGGACAGTGACGGCAGACTCGTCTTCTACAACCGCGAGGTCGAAAAGTTCTTCGGCATCGGTCGATCTGAATGGCTGGGCCGTACGACCAGCGAAATCCTTCCTGCCGAAGAGGCGGAGCACTACCTCGCCCAGGACAGACAGACTCTCACCACAGGTGAGAACATCGAGTGTCTCGACCACATGACCGACGCAGAGGGTAACCGCCACACTTTCCGCGCCGTCAAGTTTGCGTACAAAGACCTCAACGGTCGCACAATGCTTGCCAAGATAGCCCAGGATATAACTGAGCAACTCGCCCAGGCCGAAGCCCTGACCCGCGCTAACGAACAGCTCGAAAAGCTGGCTACCACCGACTTCCTCACCAGCCTGCCCACTCGTCGGGTCTTCGCCTCTCGCGCCGCCGTAGAGTTTGCAGACTGGGAGCGGCATCACAGCTCTCTCACGATTCTCACCATGGACATCGATAACTTCAAAGATATTAATGATCGCTTCGGTCACGCGGCCGGAGATACCGCGCTCAGCCTCATTGGGAAGATACTGGCCCACTGCTGCCGCATCGGAGACATCCCGCGCGCCTGGGAGGAGAGGAGTTCGCCGTCCTGCTGCCCAGCACTGGCCCCGAAGAGGCGGTTCGCTTCGCCGGCCGCTTCCAACAACAACTTCGCAACCAGCAGCCCGGCATGTTTCGTTTGACGGTCAGTATCGGCATCGCAGCAGCGACAGAAGACTGCCGCACCTGGGAAGGGCTGCTCGCCTACGCAGACCACGCGATGTACCGGGCCAAAAACGCCGGCAAGAACAGAACCATCGTTCACTCTCTGCAGCCTACATTCACGCCCTCAGACCTCCGTGACCAACTCACCACCTGAGATCGTGCGGTGCTACTGCAAAGACCCTGTATGTTGTGTTCGAAGCACGGTAGCACTACAAAGATTGCCAACCTGGCGTAGGCGATCGACGTGCTCCACTTACATGAATTGCGCCCACCCCCGGCCCGTGCCACAATTCCCCATGGCAGCCACCCGCATCACAGTCCTCCTCGTTGGTCTCCTCGCAACAGTCGCGCACGCCCAATCCTCAGCTCCCGTGCCGCCGCCGGCCGACCAGCAACTGGCTCACGACATCTTTAAGCAATTCATCGAGATTAAGTCCGGGTACACGACCGGTTCGACTACGCCTGTCGCCGAGGCTGCCGCCGCTCGCTTGCGCGCCGCCGGATTTCCCGACTCCGACATCTTTATCGGTGGAGCGATTCCCACCAAGCAGAATATCGTCGTGCGCCTGCACGGCAGCGGAGCACATCGTCCCATCCTGCTGCTCGCCCACGAGGACGTCGTCGAAGCAAAGCGGGAAGACTGGTCGCCTGATCTCGATCCTTATGTCTTCACGGAGAAAGACGGCTATTTTTACGGGCGCGGCACATCCGACGACAAGGACCAGGCCGCCGTCTGGATCGCCAACCTGATCCGCATGAAGCGCGAAGGCTTTGTCCCCGACCGCGACATCATCGTCGCCCTTACCGCGGATGAGGAGGGCGGAGGGCCGTACAGCGGCATTGAGTGGCTGCTGAAGAATCACCGGGAACTGATCGATGCTGAGTTCGCGCTGAACGAAGGCGGTTACGGCGAGATCTCGCACGGCAAAAAGATCTCCAACGACCTCCAGATCAGCGAAAAGTGGGTCATCAACTTCCGCTTCGAGGTGCACAACAAAGGCGGCCATAGTTCCCTTCCCGTGCCGGACAACGCCATCTATCACCTGGCCGGTGGGCTCACACGCATCGGTACATTTGGCTTTCCGCTGAAGACCAACGAAGCGACTGCCGCGTACTTTCACCAGATGTCCGGCATCGAAAGCGGCTCCGCGGCGGCGGCTCTGAAAGGCTTCGACGCAAAGTCTTCCGAGGCGCTGGCGGGTGCCGCTGCCGTATCGCCTACGTGGAACTCCATGCTGCGTACGACCTGCGTCGCCACCCAACTGGAGGGTGGTCATGCGCTGAATGCGCTGCCCCAACTCGCCGCTGCTAACGTCAACTGCCGCGTGCTGCCTGAGGACTCAGCCGACTACGTGCAATCGACGTTGAAGCGCGTGGTTGCGGATGATCAGGTCTCGGTGAATATTCTGGGGGAGTACAGCAAGGCACCGGGCTCGCCACTTACTCCCACTATTCTCAACGCGGTCACGAAGGCGACCGAACAGGAGTGGCCAGGCGTGCCGCTGGTTCCGATCATGGTGCCCTACTCAACCGACGGGAAATATCTCCGCGCCGCTGGCATACCGACTTACGGCGTACAGGGCTTCTTCATGGACCGCGATGACATCCGTTTCCACGGCCGCGACGAGCGCCTGCTGGTTACATCTTTTTACGAAGGGCAGGAGTTCCTCTACAGCCTGGTCAGAAAGCTTACGACTGAGAATTAGGCGTTACTTGCCGCTGTAGAGCATATCTTTCATCGCCGCGCGACGTGCCGCGTTCGCCTCGCGAGAGGTCTTCAGGACATCGGCGTCTCCGGCAGCTTTCCCCACGGGCCCATCCGCCTCAGGCTCGCTGCACTGGGGGCAACGGTTGGCGAAACCGGGTTTGTCCGGCTTCAGTTCGAACTCTTCTTCACACACAACGCAGGTTTTGACTGGAAATGCCATTGGATCTATTTTACGACTCTCGGTACGGAAATTGAACCTCTATGACCCCCACCCTCAAAACCCGGCGATTGATCCTTCGTCCACTGGAACTCGCCGACGCGGAACAGACGCAGCGCATCTTCCCTCATTGGGAGGTCGTGCGCTTTCTGGCGAACCGCTTTCCCTGGCCGTATCCCGCGGACGGCGCGCTGACCTACTACCGCGACATCGCCCTGCCTGCCGTAGCCCGCGGAGAGGAGTGGCACTGGACCCTCCGCCTCAAAGCCGACCCGGATCAGCACATCGGCTGTGTCGCGCTGATCCAAGGCGAAAGCGGAAACCGCGGCTTCTGGCTCGGCGAGCGCTGGCATCGCCAGGGTTTGATGTCCGAGGCGGTGGACGCCATTGACGATTTCTGGTTCACCACACTCGGGTTTGCCGAGATGCGCGTCACCAAGGCCACCGCCAACACTGGCTCGCGCCGCATCTCTGAGAAAAATGGCATGCGCCTTGTCGCCACACACGAAGGCGACTACATCTCCGGACGCCTGCCCACCGAGGTTTGGGCTATCACCGCGGAAGAGTGGCGGCGGCGCAAAAACCCTTAGAAAAACATTGAATCAACTCCTGCTGCGAAAAAGAACAGGCGTCAGCGGCTAAAGCCGCGCTCATTTCAGGCTATTACGGCACGGCTGAAGCCGTGCCCTTAACGAGACGCGACTTATTCCAGGTTGATTGGCGACGCGCGGGTACTGACAAGAAACTTGACCTGTACCGACACGCGCAAAGCTATTCCCATTCATCCGATTTCGTTTTATTCTTGTCGGATACCCGAAACCGTTTAACCTCTATGCCTGAGCCCGGCCAGATCGTCGGAACTTCCCCCATTCGCAAAGAAGGCCTTGCGAAAGTTACCGGCCGCGCCCAATATGTCGACGACATCACACTGCCTGACATGTGGTACGGAGCCACCGTCCGCTCCACCATTGCCCGGGGCCGTATCACATCGATCGCCTACGACCCTGCAATCGACTGGTCGCAGTTCACCATCGTCACCGCGACCGACATCCCCGGCGAGAACTGTATCGTCCACCTGACCAAGGATCATCCCTGCCTCGCCGCCGAATTCATCAATCATCCGGCCGAACCAATCCTGCTGCTCGCCCACCCGGAGAAGTCCGCTTTGATCGCGGCCCTCGAAGCCGTCCGCATCACTTATGAAAAACTCTCTGGTGTCTTCACCATTGAGGAATCTGAACTCGGCGCGGCCGGCGACGCCGACAAGGTGGTATGGGACCATCGCGGCCACGGCGGCTCGCCGAACACCTTCAAGACTTTCCTTATGCAGAAGGGCGACGAGCCCCTGCCCGAAGGCAAATTGGAAAAGATATTCCTAGCCGCAGATTATGTGGTCGAAGGCGAGTATCGCACCGGCGCGCAAGAACAGCTCTACATCGAGAATAACGGTGTGATTGCCGAAGCAGTCCGCGCACCCGATGGCAGCCTCGAGTCGGTCACTGTCTCAGGCTCGATGCAGTGCCCGTACTATCTGGTCCACGCGCTCGAACTAGTCTTCAACCTTCCCGCAGAAAAGTGCCGTGTGATCCAGACAGAGACGGGTGGAGCGTTCGGAGGCAAGGAAGACTTCCCCAGCGTCAACGGCTCGCACGCAGCGCTGCTTGCGATGAAGTGCGGTCACCCGGTGAAGCTCTGCTACGACCGCGCAGAAGATCTGATCGCCACCACCAAGCGCCATCCTTCGCGCACGCGTCATCGCACGGCAGTCTCGAAAGATGGCAAGTTGCTGGCCGGCGAAATTGAGGTGGCGTTGGACGGCGGCGCCTACGCTACGCTTTCGGCCGTAGTCCTTTCGCGCGCGACGATTCATGCAGCGGGGCCTTATCACTGGCCGCACCTCACGATACAGGGAAAGGCGATGGCCACCAACATTGCACCGCACGGCGCGTTCCGCGGCTTCGGCGCTCCGCAGTCGCTATTCGCAATGGAGCGGCACATGGACAAGATCGCCAAAGTAGTCGGCCTTACCCCGGAGGAACTTCGCCGCCGTAACTTTCTCTCCACCGGCATGCACACGGCGACAGGGCAGCAGCTCTCCGATCCAGTCGATATGGATGGACTGTTGACCCGCGCGCTCAGGGAGTCCAACTACCACGCCAAACGGGCCGAGTTCGACCGCACGAATCCCACGTCCATCATCAAGCGCGGCATGGGCTTCGCCAGCTTCATGCACGGGTCTGGATTTACCGGCTCGGGCGAGCGCCGGCTGAATTCGCTGGTCAAGATCGAGATCACTGCGGAAGGCCGCCCGCGCATCCTCGTCTCCTCCACCGAGTTCGGTCAGGGAACCAACACCATCCTCTCGCAGGTCTGTGCGCAGGCCCTCCGCATTCCCTACGATGAGGTTCTCGTCGCGCAGCCCGACACTGCAGTCGTCCCCAACTCCGGCCCGACGGTCGCCAGCCGCACCGCGATGATCGTCGGCAAACTGGTCGAGCGCGCCTCCGAGAACCTGCTGAAAATCCTCGCGCCCTACCTCACTTTTCAGGGCACACCACCGGACTTCGACTACTCCGTCCCATGCGAAGTGCCTGCCACCTACACCCCGTCCGACTTCAAGCGCGCCGCCATCACCTGCCTTAACCAGCGCGGCGCTCTCGTCGCCGAGGCCCGCTACGAAGCGCCAGGCAATATCTTCTGGGACGACGATCAATACAAGGGCGACGCGTACCCGACCTACGCCTGGGCCGTCTACGTCGCTGAAATCTCCGTCGACACTCGAACCTACATCGCGGAGGTCAAAGACTTCCACGCGCTGCAGGAAGTTGGCAAGGTCATCCACCCTGTGCTCGCCAAAGGACAGATCGAAGGCGGCGTCGCCCAGGGCATCGGCTATGCGCTTTACGAAAAGTGCGTTTACGTCGACGGCCTGATGCGCAATAACCAGATGACCAACTACATCATGCCGACCTCGGCCGACCTACCGCCCATCCACGTTCACTTCGAGGAGACACCGTCTATCCACGGGCCGGGCGGCGCCAAGGGCATCGGCGAACTGCCCATGGACGGCCCAGCACCCGCAATCCTCAATGCCATCGAGCACGCCACCGGCATCGCTTTCACCGAGATCCCGTTGCTTCCTGAAGATATCTTCGAACGAATGACAGCTAACGCAGCATCGGGCAGCGAAGAACTGAACCCCACGGTCGACCTGGATACGCGCACTGAAACCGAGGTCTCCGCATGACAACCATCGCACTCACCGTCAACGGGCAACCAACAAAGTTCGATGCGCCGCCGATGAAGCGACTGCTCGACGTGCTACGCGAGGACCTGCACCTCACGGGCGCGAAGGAAGGCTGCGGCGAGGGCGAGTGCGGCTCCTGCTCTGTGATGATGAACGGCGAGTTGGTGAATTCATGCCTCATACCAGCGCTGCAGGCCGAGGGCGCGACCATCATCACCATTGAAGGTGTAGCGCACCTCGGTGCCGGAGTCGAGAAGCTTAACTCGATCCAACAATGTTTCCTGGAAAAAGGCGGAGCGCAGTGCGGCATATGCACTCCTGGCATGATTCTTGCGACAAAGCACCTGCTCGACAAATATCCGCGGCCAACTCTTGCGCAGATTCAGGAAGGCCTGGCTGGCAATCTTTGCCGCTGCACCGGCTACATGCGCATCTTCGAAGCAGTCCAACAAGCTGCGCTCAAACCGACAACCTAATCTCACTTTTATGCGTTCGAACGTCTCCGAATACGACCTCATCGCCCCACCCACACTCACCGCGGTGCTAGACACGCTTGCCTCCGATCACACGCTCACACCGATCGCCGGAGGCACTGAGCTTATGGTCGCGCTCTCGGCCGGGCGGCTCGCGCAAAAAAACTTCGTCTCCATTAACCACCTAGAAGAACTACGCTTCATCGAGGTCTCCCGCGAGACGGTGATCCTTGGCTCCGGAACCACCTTCACCGACATCCGCAAACATCCGGTGATGGCCAGCTACTTTCCTCTGCTGGTTCAGGCTGCAAGTTGGACGGGGTCGATCGCGAACCAAAACCGCGGCACCCTCGGCGGCAACATTGTGAATGCAAGCCCTGCAGCAGACTCGCCGCCGGCGCTGCTTGCCTACGATGCCATCCTCACGCTCATCTCAGCCGCAGGCACGCGCACCATCCTCTATCGCGACTTCCATCGCAGCTATAAGAAGACCGCCCTCCTGCCCGGCGAATTGCTCTTCAGCATACGTCTGGAGCGACGCTATACCGGATACATCACGTACACGCGCAAGGTGGGCACACGGAACGCGCAGGCGATCTCGAAGGTCGCGCTCGCTTGCCTCGCACGCATGGAGCCCGACCCCACCAATAAATCAAACCGGCAGATTCAGGACATCCGCATCGGCGCAGCCAGTCTGCGCGAAACACCGACGCGCTGCATCGCCACAGAGCAGACCCTCCTCGGCCAGCCGATCAACGCGGACACCATCGCCGCCGCCCGCAGGGCCCTCGCTTCCGAAGCGCAGCCGATCGACGACATCCGTTCCACCGCAAAATATCGCGCCGCTGTCGCCGGAAACTTGCTCGAAGAGTTTCTGCTCAGCCTGGCGCCTTAAGCGAACAACTTACGGGCCAGTGCGAGATCCTTGCCGGTATCTACATCCAGTTCGCCATTTTCGAGTTCAACGGCTGCGGCGCAATGTAGTATTTCGCGGGCTCCGGAGTCTCCGGTCAAATTTCGCAGTGCCGGAAAAAACTCCATTGGGAAGTATGCCGGAACGCCGCTCCGCCCCGCGTAGGAAGAAGCCGTCACTCCGCCGGAAGCAATGAGAGCGCGTAAATGCTGCACGGTCACGGCCGGCTGGTCGCATGTCATCACGATCGCTCCGTCTGCGACTTCGATGGCTGCAACGCCGGCTCGAATCGAGGAGGCCATCCCTTCGGCCCAATCATCATTCACGACTACGATCGCATCGTCGAGATGGCACCGCTCGCGAATCGTATCGGCTTCCGCACCAAGCACGACCACAACCGGCTTGCAGCCAGCCTCGCCCGCAGTACGCACAGCGCGCTCCAACAACGTTTGGTTGCCCAGGATCGCAAGTTGTTTGGGCTGGCCGAACCGCGTCGAAGCGCCCGCCGCGAGGACAATTGCAGCGATCATTTCTCGGTGCCAAGAACGCACTGCGTCTGTAGATAGCGCGATGCTCCGCCCTGCGCAATCTGTTCTGCCACACGTTTCGCTGTGAGTCTGCGCGACGAACCAAGTTTGCCCTGCGCCCACGCCTGCACCTCGGCTACTACGGCAAGTGCAATCGCTTCCGCGCCATCGCCGCCGAGATCAAGTCCAACCGGAGCCCATACTCGTTGGCAGCAGTCGTCCACATTGCATCCCAGTGTCGCGGCGGCCTCGCTCACCAACAGACTGCTGCGATGCGACGCGCCCAACAGCCCGATGTAGCCTGGAATTTCACTTGCACCGAGCAGGCCGATCAGCAGCGCGCGGTCTTGCTCGTAGCTGTGCGTCATGATGACCGCCGCGTCCGTCGCAGAAAGCTCAAGGCCGGTCACCGACGCATTTGCAAGAACACGCTCGGCCTCAGGAAAGCGCTCCGGCCGCGCCAGTTGCGGCCGTCCGTCAACGACAGTTACCCGCCAGCCGAGCAGCGACGCCATGGTTACCACCGGCTTCGCATCATCGCCGGCGCCCAGTATAAACAGACGCTGTGGACCCCGAAGGGTCTCAATGTAAATCACTGGATTGTTCTGGAACCCTAAAGAGCTGTTCGCAACCGCATCGAGTTCGCCGGAGCTTAGGCCTTCGCTGCAATAGATGACGTCGTCACCCGAACCAAATATTGCCCGCCGCAATCCCAGAACGCCGTCAGGAAGCCATGTCGCCACCCTAAACTCCCGACCCGCGAGCGACTCTTCCATTGCATCGACCAGGGCTCGGCATTCCGCAGTGTCGGCCGGTTCAAGGAGCAGGTCCACAACTCCGCCGCAGCCCAGTCCGAACGGAATCTCAGCAGTATCGTCGAACAGCGTTGAATAGCGTTCTACCACTGCACCGTCGCGCACCATCCAGGCTGCCTTGCGCACGACCTCGGCTTCGAGACAGCCGCCGCTGATCGTTCCTGAGTAATCGCCGTCCGCACTGATCAGCAGGTGTGCTCCCGGCCTGCGGTAGGATGAACCCTCCGCACGCACCAGCGTCACCAGCGCCTTCGCGCTGCCGCACTTCCACTGCCCAACGATTCGCCTTCGATCCACCATAGCTGCCGAAAGTTTATACCTTCTCGGAGAAGGTGTGGATGCCACATTCCAGCTTCTTGCCGCCCCAGCGCCCGCTGCGCGCATCCGCGCCGTCCTCCGGAATCGCTGTGCAAGGCTCGCAGCCGATGCTGGTATATCCGCGCGCGTAGAGTTCCAGCTTCGGAATTCCGTTGGCCTCGGCGTACGCGTCCACCTGCGCCATGGTCCAGTCCGCCAAGACGCTTACCTTCTTCATCTGCTTGCCAGTGGGCGTTCTGTGATCTTCTACCTTCTTCAGTCCGGCACGGGTAGGGGACTGTTCGCGGCGCAGCCCGGTGAACCACCAATTGAACGGTTCGAGGTTTCGCATCAGCGGCTCCACCTTGCGAATTGCGCAGCATTGCGTCGGCTGAACGATGTGCAACAGACCATACTGCCCCTCGTGCTCGGCCAACGTTGTCAGCGGCATCGCGTTGATCAGGTTGAGCCCCCACTCCGCAGTCATCCGATCCCGATACGCGAGTAGTTCTTTGAAGTGGTATCCAGTTTCAAGAAAGATCACCGGCACATTCGGCAGGCGCTGCCGCAGCATGTGCAGCACCACCATATCCTCTGTTTGAAAGCTGCTGGTCAGGCAGATTGGCGCGCCCGTAGCCTCACGGATTACGCT
>JALYIG010000285.1 GCA_030775885.1 Acidobacteriota bacterium
CGCCTATACCTCAGCCTCTGGTACCCCAACTTCCGCCTGGAAGCCCTGCCCTCCGCGCTCGCAGGAGTGCTTCGCCAGTTCGCCTTCATCGGCAGCAAGCGCGTCTCCGCCGCATCCGCCTACCCCATCAACTTCACCGAAGCCCCCACTTACCAGCGTATCTACGTCGATACGGGAGCGCCCACACCCACCGACCCGCCCGGAACCGACCCCTCCGTCGCCCAATCCGACTTCGCCATCGAAACCGCGGTCGCCGAAGCCACGGAGCAACTCCACGACGACATGGCCTATGAGTTCGAGATGCGCTGGCAGTTATGGGCCCCCGAGGAACCCCTCCCGTCCGCCAGCCGCTTCGAAACAGCCGAACCCGATTCTCCCGACCTCGACTTCGACGAGCCCACTCTCGCCGACCCAGACACCCCCTGGCGCCTCCGCACTCACTCCGTCCGCATCCTCGGTTTCGGCCCCAACTTCGACGTCGCCGGTTACGAGCAGAACGGTCACATCCTTGTCGACTTCGGCCTCGACACCCCCTGGGTCCTTGATACCGCGGAAGACGAACCCCTCGACGAAGAAGCTCAACTCCACATCCAGCAGAACGTCGAAAAACTGCTCGCCTTCACCCTGCTCGTCGAGAAAAACCGCGGCATCTCCAGCCGACTCCTCTGGACCGAGTCCGGCGAGCCCCTCGCCGAAAAACTTATCGCCCGCCTCCAGCGAGTCCACTAAATAATTCGCAGGCTTCGTCGCGCTGCTTTTCTGTTTGTCATTCCCGAAGGGAATCCGCTTCTGCGATGTCTTCGCGAGTACTCCCTCTAAGTCCGGGTGCCCCATTCATCGAAGCCTCATCGCGATGAGTGGGATGCAGGAATCTCAGCCCTGCCAACACCCATCTACCCCAAAGTAGGGAGCGCGCCCGAGTCTATCGCGTGTTACCGTCCACCCATGACGTCTCACCTTCCCCGGCTCTGGGCCCTGGGCCTTCGTTTCGGCATCTACTTCGGCTTCGCCTGGGGCGCGGTCACCTGGCGCCGCTGGCAGAAACGCCGCAAGGAGGCGATCGCCCGAACCTGGCCCTCAGTCGAAGGCCTCATCCTCACCGGCCACGTCACACCCGCACCAAAAACGTCCTGCTTCCTTGCCACTCTGCAATACACCTACTTTGTCGACGAGTACCACACCGGCGCCTACATTCACGAGTTCGCCAAAGAGTCCGACGCGGACGACTTCGTCCGCCAACTCACCAACCAGCGTGTCCCCATCCGCTACAACCCCTCCCAACTCGACCGCTCTGTCCTCGTACAAGCCGTCGCCGAGCAGCACGCCAGCTCACCACGCTATAGAGTCGCAGATCCAGTGGTCGGCTAAAGCCCTTCCCCGTCCCGCTTCTCTCTTTGGACTTGTCATTTCTGAGCGCAGCGAAGAATCCCCGCATTTCGCCGTTGCGGCTGTAGTTGGGGTCGCCGTTGCGGTTGTAGTTGCGGTTGTAGTTGGGGTTGCGGTTGTAGTTGGGGTTGCGGTTGGAGTTGGGGTTGCCGTTACGGTTGTAGTGTAGTTGCTCCTGCCATTGCCTCACCGTAGCTTCCAGGTAAGCTAAGGCTTCAGCCTTGGCATTTCCTACCACCGCAAACCTGGGCTTTAGCCCCTGGGGCACCCTACCCCGCGGTCACAATCTCCGAAAAGTCCGCAATCCCCGAAAAAGTCAGCAGAATCCGCCGCAGCATCAGCAGCCTCCGGTGGCGCACCCGCGTATCCGGATCCATAATCATCACCTGGTCGAAGAACGCATCCACATACGGCCGCAACGTCGCAATCGTCTCCAGCGCCGCGACGTAATTCCGTCCTAGTTCCTTCACGTCTCGCCCAATCTGCCCCGCCTGCTCCGTCAGAATCGTCTCCGTCGGATGCGCCGTACTCGCGTCGTCCTCCACGCCGCGCGGTAGATCGCCCTTCTCCGCAGCCTGCGCCAGAATATTCTTCATCCGCTTGAACGCCGCGCTCACTGCCGCAAAGTCCTCGCTGCCTCGCACAGCCGTTACCGCCTCCGCCCGTGCCACCGCATCGCGAACATCATTCGCACCGGCTGCCAATACGGCCTTCACCACGTCGTATGCCTGACCCTTGGCCTCGCGCAGATAAAACTCCAATCGTTCGGCGAAGAATATTTCCACGCGAACCCGCACCGCCTCACTAGCCGAAGCAGCATCCACCACATCGCCCAGCGTCAGCGGCAGTGCCGGCTCGGCCTCCGCCAGTATCTTCACAATCCCGTTCGCCGCCCGCCGCAGTGCAAACGGATCTTTCGATCCCGTCGGCTCCAATCCCAGCCCGAACATCCCCGCAATCGTGTCCGCTTTATCTGCAAGCGCCAACACCGCGCCCTCCACCGACCGCGGCACTCCGTCCTCCATCGACTTCGGCAGATACTGGTCGTAGATCGCCACCACCACGCGCTCGCCGTGGCCCTGCGCCCGCGCATACAGCCCACCCACTTCACCCTGCAACTCGGTAAACTCCTTGACCAGGTCGGTCGTCAGATCGGTCTTCGCCAGCCGCACCGCCTCCACCAGCGCCGGCCCGTCCACGACGCACTCACGCTCCGCAAGCAGAGTCGCAAGCCGCTCCGCCACCGCCAGCACCCGCTCACTCTTCGCCGCGTAGCTGCCCAACTCCTTCTGAAAAGTCACCTTCTCAAGCTGTGCCACACGCGCCGTCAGCGGCACCCTCTGGTCGAACTCCCAGAAGAATCGCGCATCATTAAACCGCGCCCGCAGCACCCGCTCATTGCCATCCCGGATCACGCCCTCGCCCTTAGCATCCGTCTCCGTATTCAGCACCGCCAGAAAATACGGCGCGAGCTTCGGGTGTTCCCTTTTCCCTCTTCCCTGCTTTTCGTGCCCTGTTCCTTGTTCCCTGCTCTCCGCTTCGACCGCAAAGTATCCCTGGTGGTCCCGCATCACGGTCACCAGAACCTCTTCGGGCAGCGCCAGGTAGTCAGCCTCAAAAGCACCGGCGATCACGGTCGGCCACTCGGTCAAATGCGTCAGCTTGTCCACCAGCGCATGATCCTCCCGCCACCGCAGGCCCCCACCCGTCGCTCTACAAACCCGGTCCAACGCCTTGCGAATCTTTTGCCGCCGCACCTCTACATCCGCAATCACCTTCGCATCCAGCAGCGTCTGTTCATACTCATCCGGAAAGCCGATCGGAATAGGCGCATCCCCTGCCAGCAAGCGATGTCCAAACGTCGCCCGCCCCGCCGTCTTCCCGCCGAACTCGACCTTCACCACCACTTCGCCCAGCAGCGCAACCATCCACCGAACAGGCCGCACGAACCGCTCCGGCTTGCCTGGCCGCCAGTACATATTCTTCGCCCAGTAGATCCCCGCCAACTCCTTCAACATCTCCTCCGCGATCACCTCCACGGCCTCGCGTCCCTTTTTTACCGAAGTCGCCGCAAGGTATTCACCCTTAGGCGTGTCCACGCGTTTCAGCGCCGCCACCACAACGCCTGCCTTCTTGGCAAACGCCATCGCCGCCGGCCCAGCCACGCCATCCTTGAACGCGATCTTCACCGCCGGCCCCATCAGCTCTTCGCTGGCATCGGCCTGCCGCTCTGCCACGCCCGCCACCCAAACCGCCAACCTCCGCGGCGTTGAAAAACTCTTACTCTCACCACCCGCCGCGATCAGCCGCTCCCGCTCGAGCATCGCCACCACACGCCGTTGCAACTCCGCCTGCGCTCCCGCGATCATCCGCGCGGGCACCTCTTCCAATCCAATCTCAAACAAAAACTCCGCCATCACTTCGTCCTTCCCAACCAAAACGCTTGTCATTCTGACCCTGAGCGAAGCCGAAGGGGAAGAATCCCCGCATTTCGCTTTTGCTGTTGCTTGCCTGTTCCCTAATCCTTAATCCCTAATTCCTGTTCCCTGTCCTAACTTCTCCCCCTGCGATGCAAAAGCCTTCGCCACCCCAATCACCAGCGTCCGAATCCTAGCCATCACACCCACCCGTTCCGTAACGGAAATCGCCCCTCTCGCATCCAGCAAGTTGAAAACATGCGAACACTTCAGCGCCAGTTCATAAGCCCCCAGCACCGGAAACCGCCTAAGCTCCAACTCACCGGCCGTGCTCTTTTCCGCAAACAAACCCTTAGCCTTCTCCAGCAGTGACAGGCACTCCGCCTCATACAGCCGCAGATGCTCCCAAAGCTTATCCACCTCCGCATAGTCGAACCCATAGGTCGACCACTGCTGCTCGCCCGGCAGCATCATCTCGCCATAGGTGACCACCCGGCCCGTATCCGGCTCCACCGCCCACACCACGTCGAACACGCTGCCCACGCCCTGCAGGAACTGAGTGATCCGCTCCAGCCCATACGTGATCTCGCCAGAGATCGGGTCAAGATCCATCCCGCCACACTGCTGGAAATACGTGAACTGCGTAATCTCCTGGCCATCCATCATCACCTGCCAGCCGACACCCCACGCGCCGCCCACTGGCCACTCCCAGTTGTCCTCTTCGAACTTGATATCGTGTTCCCGCAGGTCGATCCCGATCGCCTCCAGGCTTTCCAGATACATCTCCTGGATCCGCTCCGGCGGCGGCTTCAGAATCACCTGCAACTGCGTATGCCGGAACAGCCGGTTCGGATTCTCGCCATACCGTCCATCGGCCGGTCTGCGCGAAGGCTGCGTATACGCAATCCGCACCGGCTTCGGCCCCAGCACCCGCAGAAAAGTGTCCGGCGACATCGTCCCCGCGCCCACCTCCACGTCATACGGCTGCTGCAGCACGCATCCGCGATCCGCCCAGAACTTCTGCAGCCGAAACACCAGCTCCTGAAACGTCAACGCCTTCTTCTCGACAACACTAGCCATCATTGCTTTCCTGGGAAACGTGGTCAGAGTAAAGTCTAGCCTATGATCTCCGGACTGATCAGCAGGTTCTCCTCCTCAACGACGAGCGCGCCGACCGACCCCTACGCCGCAACCACGCACAAACTTCGCACGATGATCGGAACTTGCCCGGTTTGCTCTACTGATTGCGGCAGCCATGCGGGCGCCATCCTTGCAGAGGCCGGAACACTCTGTGACATAACGAAGATACTTGCCGCCGTCAGCAATTCGGATTGGAACTCCCTAACGCGCCTTCATAGCTTCGAAGGGCAAAAAAACGCGATCATTGCCCACGCGGTTAGGTACCCAGTCTCAGCCGGGTTTCTCTTCACAATCCTTGATCGTTTTGATTTGTACGTTGCGAACGAGCCTATGCAACCGAAAACCGTTGCCCCCGACGAATGGAATTCGATGGAAAGAGCCTTCCCTACGCTCGAAATGGCATTCCTTCTGGCTTAAAAAGTAGCCTCGTTTGTGATGGGTGTCCCTATATGGGTTCGGAAAGAGTACACGTCATATTACCCAGCGAACTGATCGCCGAGATTGATTCTCTCGTCGGTCCCCGCAGCCGCAGCGCCTTCTTCGCTGATGCCGCCCGCGCCGAACTGCGCCGCCGGAGACTCCTCGCCTTTCTGCGCAGCGATCAACCCGCATGGCTCGACGAGCACCACCCCAAGCTCGCCGGCGGCACAGCAGCCTGCGTCAAAACCCTCCGCTCCGAATGCGGAACTCGCGGTCAGCCTTGAATAGCCTTTACTTTCCCGCCCTCACGGCTTCAATCTCTTCAGCCGTCCACCTCTCGGTAATATGCTGCGAGCAGTTCCAGTCGAACCCCACCACATCCACCACCATCACCCGCTCCACCTTCGCTTTGTATCCCTCCACCCGGACCTTCGCCAGCAACTCCGCGTCGCCCTCCACCCACTTCGCATGCCCAATCATCTTCAGCCGAGCCTGATTCGGATAATCCATCAAGAACAACATCACCCGGTCATTTGTCTCCAGATTCCCCGCCGTAATGTATTGCTTGTTCCCGGCAAAGTCCGCAAACGCCAGTGTCTGGTCATCCAGCACGCGCAGAAACCCCTTCGGCCCGCCGCGATGCTGCACGTATGGCCATCCATCCACCGTCACACTCGCCAGATAAAATGAGTCACGCCGCGCAATAAAGTCCTGTTCCATCGGCCCCAGCGCATCTCTGCTCTCACCCTTCCCGGCCAGCCGCTGATACGCCGCACGCGACCCATACCGCTCCTGCAAGCGCTTCGCCGCGTCCGAAAACATCGTCTTCGCGAACCCTTGTCCCATTTGCCCCCCGCATCTTAGTTGGAGAAGGCCGCCCGCCCATCCGCTTCAATATTTTCCGCGATCCCGCCCCCGTGTGCCAAAGCACAATCCAGAGCAGATTCGACTAGCTTCCCGCTAAGCCTCGACCCGCCGCGGAACTGCAAACGGATACTCCACGGAACAAAGAAACAGCGCCACCAATATCAACGCCTGCACTAAACCATCGAACAGAGTAACCCGCTGGAACGTGAATATTGTCCACGAAGCAAACAGCGGCACAAACATCATCACCGCCGCCGTCAACCCCGGCACCTTCACGCCGGCCCTCTCCGCGTCGATCGCCACAAACATCAGCAGCACCAGCGGCGCATACAGATTCGCGAGAGTATGAAAATACGACACGGTCGGCAGCGACACCATGAACACCGACACGGCCAGCAACTGGTTCGCCAGCGGCATCTTCCTCAGCTTACCGAAGAACGCCGTCAACATTACCAGACCTCCGCACGCGTAATACGGCAGCGTCAGCTTCGCCAGCGGCCAATGCGCTAACATCGCCACTACCTTCACCAGCCCAAAGACCGAGTGGTTCCCCGCTAGCTCGCGCAAGCTGAACTCGCTCGCCCGCGCCCCCTGATAGCCGAACACGTTCTGTAGCGACCCATGCCACGCGATCGACATAGTCGGCCCCAGCCACCACAGCGCCAGCACCGTCGACCCCACAAATGTAACGACTCCCAGCACAGTCGCCCCGTACCGCCGCCGCGGCAACAGCAGCATCAGCAGCACAATGGGATACAGCTTCATCGCCGCCGCCAGTCCCCACAGCACGGCCGCCCAGTTGTCGCGTCCGCGCACCAACGCCCACACTCCCAACGACACAAAAATCCAGAGCACCAGCTCGACGTTCCCCTCAATCACCAGCCGAAGAATCGGAAACAGCAGCACCACCATGCTCACCGGGAACAGCGTCGCCGTCATCGTGCCGATTCCTTCTGCGAGCAGCGCCCCGCGCACACCCCATACCGCAAGCGCGATCCAAAGCACCGCGACCACTAGGTAGAACCCGATAGGGCTTGGAGCTGCATACATCGGAGCCATTACTGCCGCTGCAAAGGGAGGATACGCCACCGGCATCGGCACGGGATCGGTCGGCGTCGGTACGTTATCGAAGAACGCAGCCGTGTGCAGCAGCTTATAGGTCGACGGATATTCCAGCAGATCCATAAACGGCCGCGCCCACGGGTTGACCCGCATTGGATCCATGCCCGCACGATGTTCCAGCGCCGACACCACCAGCATCGCCACAAACACCACCGCCGAACCCACCCAGAACATCCGCAACGCACGCGGCAAGGGCGTCCGTTCGCGCGCCACCTCGCGCCCACTCGTCGGCACTTGCTGCACCTCAGTCGCCATTCAGCCCAAGTCTAGCCCACAACTCTGCCCGCCAAAATCCCACGAACCACCCACACCAACCCCACACAAGGGTCACTCAACGATTTCCCTGGTACCCACAGACGACTGCCCTCAACGCAGCACCCTCGCCGTCATCAGCCTGCCCTCCAGATGGCGCTCCAGCACTTCAATCGCAAAGCGCCTCAGATCCGCGGCACGCGTCTTCGGCCAGCTCTCCTCCGCCAACCCCTTCACCGAGCCGCGAAACATCCGCCTCGCCAGCGCAACAGACTCCACACCCACCGCCGAACTCCCCGCTGCACGGTCATCCGCACATGTCACCCCGTCGCGCACAGCCGAATACCAAACCGTCCCGCCTCGCAGGTCCAGCCCGCACGCCGCACAATGTCCAAACTCCGGCATCCATCCCATCAGCCGATTCATCCACAGCGCAAAATACGTCACCGGCATCCACACCCTGCCCACCTGCAACTCGTCCAGCACCGCCAACGCCAGACGAAACACTGCATCCTCGGGAGCCCCCTCCGGCATCGCCTCTTCCAACACCTCCGCCACCAGTTGCAGCGCCGCGGTCCGCGCGTAATCCACCGGCCGCGACATCGGCGACGACACAATCTCAAACGCATCCAGCCGCACCAGTTCCTGACGCGGCTTTTCCGCATAGGAAGCCCGCACATGCGTCATCGGCTCCAGCGCCCCGCCAAACCGCTTGCGCGATCGCATCGCATGCCGCGCAACACCCTTCACCTTCCCATGCTCCCGCGTAAACAGGCTCACCAGCAGATCAGCCTCCTGGAAGGGCCACGTCCGCAACACGATCGCCTCTCCCACCCGCTGAATCATCTGCCCGACTCCCTGCAGCCCGTCATCCCCAAGAAGCCGTCATCCCTGAGAAGCCGTCCTCCCTGAGAAGCCGCAATTCTGACTCGCAGAGTCAGAATCTCCGTAGTTGCACTTCTCATCCGCGCGCCGCAAACAAAACGCGCAGCCCCAAACCTCGGAACTGCGCGCCTTTACATTTACTAAGCATTTACCGCCAACCACCTTACCGTCCGAAATGCGCCGCATTCTTAGCCTGGTAATCCGCCCACTTCTCCGGCAGATCGTCCGCAGCATAGATTGCAGAAACCGGGCACACCGGAACGCAAGCGCCGCAATCAATGCACTCCACCGGATCGATGAAAAGCTGATCCGCTTCCGCGAACCCGGCCTCATCCTTCTTGGGGTGGATACAGTCCACTGGGCACGCATCCACGCATGCCACATCCTTCGTTCCAATACATGGTTCCGCAATCACATATGCCATCTTGCAATCTCCCGTAATTTTCTTAGAGAGCAGCCCCCGCCAGCGCTAACCGCTCCAGGTGTTCTCAGGCCACAATTCTAGCAGCACCAACGCACATCCCTGCAAACCCTGAAATCTCCGTCGGCCACCGGCCATCGCTACAGCATCGCCGCTGCCGCATTGGCACCGGGGACCGCAATGGTCCGAAATCACCGCGCGAATATCGCCCGTCACCGCGAAAACACGAGATAATATCAACCCATGTCCCCGCAATCCCCGAAGCCGCAGCGTCCGCTCGCGCAAGTCCTGCGTGCCATCATCGAGATCGGCTTCATCATCTTCCTCTTCTACTCCAATCTGCTCATGGGCGAGTTCAACCGCTCCTCCGGCCACGGCAAAACCCTAGCCGCAGCCCTCACCGACATCTTTACAGTCCCCAACTTCCTCATCGCAAACGTCGCCGCCGTCATCGGCTACGTCGTCTTCGAATTCCTCCGCCGGAGCCTCTAGCCGCGGAATAGGCGCTACCCAAGAAATTGTCATCCTGAGCGAAGTTTGGCGCCTTCGCGCCAAACGCAGTCGAAGGACCCCGAAGAACTTGGCCCACCCACACCAGTTCGAAACGTTCTAACCACAGCTCTAACCTGTGACGCCACCAAACTGCCGCATGCGCCCCGCCAGATCCACGGGAAAGATCCGTTCCTCGCCAGAATTCCCCGCCGCCTCCACCTCGGCCTGCGTCCACCACCGAATCTCCTTCATAATTGCAATCTCCTCCGCCGTCACCCCGCGCAGTTCTACCGCATCCGTCCCGCGCCGCGCCACAAACACAAAATCCAGATTGTCCCGCATCTCCCCCTGATGCTCAAATTGCGTAGCCTCCTCGTACACCGGCCCCACCACCTCCACGCTCAGGCCCAGTTCCTCCCGCAACTCGCGCCGAGCAGCCTCCACCGGACTCTCCCCCGCCTCAATCTCCCCACCCGGCGTCAGCCAGAACACAAACTCCCCATCCGACCGCATCACCACACACCGGATCAGCAGCACTCGCCCACCGGGATCGAACACCATCACCCTCGCCGTCCGCCGAGGCCGCATCATTTCAACGCTCTCAGGGATTGCCTCCGCTTCCGCCAGATCATTAAAGCAACCGCCCCGCCCGCGACCAGAAACACCCCGCCTGCGAGAACTTCACCCGCAACTCCCATAAAGGTGGACAAACCACACTGGCCGTCGGCCTGACCAGCTTTGCAGTCAATTGCGCGTCCAGCAAGATAGCCAGCGATTGCTATCCCAACCGATGCCAATGCAGTCGCCAGAAGCTGTCGCGGCAGCGAAGACGCTCGCCAAACATCAACAAAAGTCTGCCGTCGCCACGCGTAGCGCATCCGCTATTTTCCTTCCGCCTTGCGTCTCGCCGCAAACTCCGCCGGCGTAGGAATCTCCTCCATCTCCCGCCCTGCGAACATCTCCGCAAACAAGTGCCTCATCTCCCCCGCGATCAGCCCATTCGTCGCCAACACCTCGCGCGAATCCAGCGTGAACTGCCCGCCATCGAAGTGCGTCACCCTCCCCCCGGCCTCTTCAACCAGCAAATATCCCGCTGAAGTATCCCAGGGATTCAGCTTGAACTCCCAGAATCCATCCAGCCTCCCACAAGCCACATAAGCCATGTCGAGCGCGGCAGACCCGGCCCGTCTCACCCCATGCGACCGCAGCGTGAACTCCTGGTAGAAATGTACATTCGGACTCGCATGCCGTTTATGCGAAGGAAACCCCGTAGCCGTCAGAGCCTCCTGCAGCGTCTTCGTCTTCGACACGTGAATCTGCCGCCCATTCAGCCACGAGCCCTTACCCCGCTCCGTCACAAACATCTCGTCGCGCAGCGGATCGAAGATCACCCCTGCCACCATCTCGCCATCTGCATCCGCAGGCAGCCTGGCAGCCCTCCGCTCCAGCCCCAGCACCACGCAAAACACCGGAAACCCATGCGCAAAGTTCGTCGTTCCATCCAGCGGATCGACGTACCACCGGTACTCACTCTCCATCTGGTCGCGAGTTCCTTCTTCGCCGTAAATCCCGTGCTCCGGGAACTTCGCCGTCAGCCGCTCGCGGATCAGCGCCTCGCTGGCCCGGTCAGCCTCGGTGACCAGGTCCACATCGCCCTTGTATTCAGTCGCCACGCCCTTCGCATAAAACTCCCGCAGCAACGATCCCGCCTGCCGTGCAATTCCCTCCGCCACATGCGCAAACTCAAACCGCTTCATCGCAACGCCTCACCCTCCCACACTATCAGCCCCATCGCGTCGATCCTATTAGCACTCGGTTCATTTGACCGAGGCAACTTTTGTGTTGACAGCGGCTTCAGCCAAATTCTAAAGTTTCACTTGAAAATAGATGCCTTAAATTGTTATTGCCGAGATATTTACAACATTCTCACCATCGGCAAACTTCCTTAGTTTAAGGCCCGGAGATAATCCATCCAAGAAAGAGGTTTCAATGAAACGGGTTATGCTAACGCTCCTGGTGTTCACTCTCGCATCCGCGTCGCGCGCCAACGCCGACTCGATCCACGCCTTTCATATTCAACTTGGCAGTTGGAACGGCAGCACCTTTACCAGCAACGGAGATGACTGGAACACCAATGGCCCAGGGTGGGCGATCGGGGTCACCGGTCCGGCACTGGGCGATTCCCTTCTCACCGGCTATCAAAGCGTGAACCTCCCGTTTGGCGCCTATTACCTTTACGCTGCCCAGACGCCGGATAGCGGAAACGCCATCTCCCTCACGGTCGGTTTTGCCAGCAGCGCCAGCATCACAGAGATTTTTACGGCTACCGGCGGCGGGTCGACCGAATCTCACGGCGGCTACATCCTGGTCAGCGGCGCCGGTTTCGGCCTCAATCTCGTTACGGCACCGCAAACTACCTATTCCCTCGTCGGCAATGGCCCGACCGTTTACACAGGGGGACCTGCGAATTGGGTCGTCGGCTTCAACGACACGCCCGCGCCGACCCCTGAACCCAACTCCGGAATCCTCCTGCTCACAGGCATCGGGCTGCCTGCACTGGTCGCTTACGGGAGACGCGATCTCCGCAAGCGTCGCTACCCGCTCAGCCACTGACGCTCACCGATCCGCCGCGCGACTACCGGGCAAGACGGAGCGAGAGACAAACATACTCACCCCTCTTGAGTAACACGACGAACTTCCTGGACCCGCACGGTCAATTATTAAAGAAAATGCCGCTAATTACGGGCGTAGTGTACCCGGCGCCAGTCACTGTGACGACCACGTTTCCATGGATAATCCAGGTGGCGTATTCCCCTCCGTGGAATCCGGAGAATGCTTCAGTATCCAGAATAGTATTGGTGCTCAAGTCCCTGATAGTGATGGTCTCACTTCGAGTGCTCGAGTCCCAATCCAACAAGTAAAACGAGACGCTGTGATACTTATTGTCCGTCAAGTTAAGCGTGATGTTGACACTCGAGTTGGGGTACTGGGTGTACGCCGATGCGATTCGGGATGCTGAGCCAGGATAACTTTGCGGGGCGCGCGGGTCGGCAGTTAGAGCGGCCCAGACGTAAGCCATACCTCCTGCCACGTTGGTCCTCGCATAGACTGGATTCGTGTTTCCGGGGTTATTCGGTATTACATAGCCGTACGCGCCATAGGTGCCTGTCCACGCACCCTGGGTCGTCGTATCCAGGCCGAAGTACGTGGCCGAAGACGGTGGGGCGGGGGGCGGGGGTGAAGGATTACCGCCGCCGCCGAAAAAGATACCGGCAACTACCGCGTTGGATGGACCGTTCGTTGTTACCGTAATTTTTAGATTGCCTTGCAGGTTCCAAACTCCATATACCCCATTATGGAAGTTGGATAGGCTCTCCGTATCGTAAACCGTGTTGGTGGCGAGATTGGTTATGGTAACGGTTTCCGCACGGGAGGTCGTGTCCCAGTCCAGCAAATAAAGTGCAATCTGATGGGTAAGTCCATCGGTCAAATTGAGGTTAAAGCTCAAGCTATTGCCGTAGTAGGTTGAGGCGATGCCCTTATACGCACCCATGCCATTCTGCAAAGCTCGCGGGTCGGTGGTCAGGCTGGCCCAGGTGTAGGCAGATGCTCCGGACAAACTGAGCGAAGCGTAAGAGGGTATGGAACTCGGGCCGTTGGCGATCGAGTATCCGTCAATCCCGTATTGCCCATTCCATGCGCCCTGAGTGGCGGTATCGGTGCGGAACTTCGAAGGAACCAGGAACTGATAGGTGACGGCGCCACTCGGGATTCCGCCAGGGCCACCCGCCATGAAATTACCCTGCACGGTCCCGCCAAATATGCCAGAACCCGAAAAAGGAAACGTGAACAGTACGGTTCCCTGCGACTGTCCCGAATAAACGGTGACCAACCCTGAGATCGTGAAGGGATTGTTGGCGAAGGAGGCTTGGTAGTTGCCGGACTGGACTAGGAAGGGTGGGGCTGTGTTGGCCTCGCTAATCACCGGACCGCTGATAGATAACGCGAGTTGGAAGTTCGAATAGCCGGTTCCGTTGTAGGTAAAACCCAACGTCGCATGGTAAATGGAGGTCGAGACGTTCGGATCATAGGTCACAGTGGTGGCATTGCCGTGACCGTTAAATATACCTAGACCCCCGCCGGCGGCAATGCCGGATATCGAGAAGTTGGAGCCCTGAATCTGAACGAACGTAGGAGACTGGTTTCCACCGTTCGCCACGATCGATCCGGAAGTTATGACGCCCTGAGCGCTCAATCCGCATGCGCAAGCGAACAAGAGCACTAGGAGCATTGACAGGCCAATAAGACGGCGCCGTTCGATAGATATCATCGTTTTCACAATGGTTGTCCTCAGGGGAGTGAGGGGAATGCTAGCAGATTATCCACACGTCCGGCGCGCCACGCCAAAAATAATGGAAAGAAGGCCGGTCGCCCGCCATCCTCTTCGCTCGCCTGCACAATCAGTAGCTACCGCAACTGCCACTCCGCCTGCCGCGCAATCCCTCCGCCACACGCACAAACTTAAGCCGCCTCATCCGATCGCCCTTACCCCCACCCTGACAGCCGCCCTATGCCACCTCCGTGGCAGAAAATCGTCATTCCGCTCATCCTTCTCATAGATACAATCAGAGGCCAGTGAACCTCTTCTTTCGGCTCATCCTCGGTTCCATGGCGCTGCTCCTTCTGGAGGCCGCGCCGCAAACCGCTGCCGCCCAGATATCCGCTCCCGCCCCCCAAATTCAGGCCACGCTCGGCTCCATCTCCGGCTTCATCACCGACCGCGACGGCGACTCCATCCCCACGGCCCGCGTCACTCTCACCCGCGACGCCCCCGCCCGCAACGCTTCGCCGTTCGTCATCACCGCGGACGACGGCAGTTTCAACTTCGACAGCATCCCTGCCGGCCCATTCAAGCTGGCAGTCATAGCAACGGGATTTTCCCCGATCGAGACCACGAGCGAGTTGCACGCCGCCGAAAACCTCGACCTGCCCGCCATAGCGCTCGTCGCCGCCGCCTCCACCGAAATCCGCGTCACCGCCACGCAGGCCGATATCGCCGAAGCCCAGGTCCACCTCGAAGAGAAGCAGCGCGTCCTGGGAGTCTTCCCCAACTTCTACGTCAGCTATGTCTCGGAGCCCATGCCGCTCACGCCCAGGCAAAAATATCAGCTCGCGCTCCACACCCTGGTCGACCCCGTCTCCTCCCTCCTTACCGGAGTCACCGCCGCCGCCGAGCAGGCGGACAACATCTACGACTGGGGACAAGGCGCACAGGGATTCGCCAAACGCTACGCCGCAGCCTATGGCACCTTCCTCACCGGCACCATGCTCAGCAACGCGGTCCTGCCCGTGCTCTTCAAACAGGACCCGCGCTACTTCTTCAAAGGCACCGGAACCATACGCTCGCGCCTCCTCTACGCCATCGCGACCTCGGTCATCTGCAAAGGCGACAACCACCGCTGGCAGTTCGACTACTCAGGCATCCTTGGCGGTCTCGTCGCCACCGGCATCTCCAACGCATACTACCCAGCCTCCGACCGAACCGGCCCCCGCCTCCTCTTCGAGGACACAGCCATCGGCATCGGCGGCGCAGCAATCCAGAACGTGATCCAGGAATTCCTCGTCCGCCGCCTCACCCCCCACATCCCCCCATCCACCCCCGTACAATAATCGGGTTTTACGCGCTGAATGCGCGGGCTAATCT
>JALYIG010000286.1 GCA_030775885.1 Acidobacteriota bacterium
GTTCATGAACGTTGAGGATGATTCGCCGGTACGAGGTGAGCTGGGGTGAGCCATCGTCGGTGGCCGCAATGATGATATGCGCCGTGCCGTTGCCTGAACAAGGGCGTGTCGTCCATTGCGCGCGGCACGGCGAGGTGGGAGTGACCACCGCCACCGCCCCGCCTGCGCCGGCGATCGTCACTGCCGCGACGTTTGTGCCCGTACCACCGGCCTCCGCATAATCGAACCACGTGTAACGCAGCGTCTGCCCGGCGTCCGGATCGTGGCTGCGTCTCGCATCCAGCGTGACCGGTTTGCCCACTTCAGCATCGATCGTGATCGGCACAGTCCCGCCCACTCCGTTCACCTCGACCACTGGACTGTGATTGGCATGGGCGAAGTCCGCGACTGTCCACTGCATCCGCGCGGCAAAGTCATTCTGGTATGCCTCGCGCCAGCGCCAAATGGTCGCCTGGTCCGAGGTATACAGACGTCCATCGACCCCGGCGACTGTGTCCTGCGAAGTCAGCCGCGAACCGACATCTCCGCCCTGAGTCCAGATCGCATGGGTCTCGCCGTAGGGTGTCCGGTAGATGTACCGCCCGCCCCACCCCCCCCAATCCGGTCTGCGATACCCGTTCAGCCCGTTGTCGATCAGGTTCAGGTACGAGGGCGTGTCGCCTTCCATGATGTACGCGTATCGCGGATATAGCTTGCCAAGCGGCCCTTTGCTGCGGATGTTGGTCTCGAGCCACTCATTGGTGACGGTGGTAAGGTTCGCGCCCATTCCGTTGCGATAAAAGACGTCGCCGCTGATGCCGGTCCACGTCGCGTAGTAGTATTCGCCGCCAGTTGGTGTCGATGGATCGACAATATAGAACAAGCCGGGAAACTCGCGGCGAATCCATGGTCCCGCATCGTCCTGGTCGGAGATGGAATAAACCCGCAGCTTGGCGACAAACTTCTCCACCGCGTTCGGCATGCGTGCGGCGCGAACTTCCTGCAGTGCTTGGGCCAGCGTGTTCGCGCCGCCCCAGATGCACACCCACACCGGACGGTCGTCCTCGCGATCGACCGCGCGCAGGATGGCCTTGGCCCCTTCAGACATCTTGCCCGTGCCAGTTGCTGCCATGCCATAGCCCGTCTGTCCAGCAAAGACGCGCGCGTCCATGTCGGCGGACTCCGGCCATCCGGCGGCGTGCTTCAGCAGATTCCCCCGCACCTCGCCATACGCGCGGATCAGGGCGTGCATCGTCTCTGGATGCGCCGCCACCTTCTGCCACGTCGAGGTGCTCGCGATCATCGCCTCCAGGTCCAGTTCGTTCGAATACATCAGCAGGCGAACGTACGACATCTGGTCGTCCGGCTCGTTGCCTATGTCGCTGATCACCACGACGCGCGGATGGCCCACGAAATCGTCTACTTGAGCTGGCGAGGGTACTTGTCCGCCCGGAGCTATGCCTGCCAGGCCAAGCAAAACCAGCGCGCCCAGGGCCCATCGCGATCCAATTCCAGTCACTTCACTCTCCCTTGGCGAGTGCGATATCTTGCACCACCTTCGCGGTCAGCGCATTCAGGTCGACGTAGCCGACGCGAGTCAGCAACTGCGGGCGGTATTGCAGCGTAGCTGTTGCCGAATATTCCTTCCAATTTCCCAGCGCGGATTGCAGATAACCCACCGCTGCCGTTTGCCTTTGCGCGTCATGCGTTGCGGCAAACGCCGCAGCTCGGTCGCACCCATGATCTTGTCGGCATAATAGTCGCCCAGGTATGCCATGGCACGCAGGTCGCCGAGTGTAAGCCGAAGCTCCTTGTCCGTCTCCGCGCTGGGCATTGCATTGAGCAGATTCAGAGCCCGCGTCGCATCCGCGCGCAACTCCTCCGCGACTTGCGGCGGGGAGATGCCCGTCAACGGCTGATGGCGAGAGGCCGCATCCGTATATTCGCGGACTGTCAGCATTCCGCTGCCCGGCGTGGTTGCACCATTGATGAAGTCCTTCACCGTGTAGAACCCATGGTGCTTCGGATGGCTCAGGCAGGCTTCGGGAAACCAGGCAAGATCGTTGCCGCCGCTCGCCCAGAAGAAGCGGTTGATCTCCGGAATCACCTTGGAGGACGCCTCATACGCGGCGAACAGCTTGTCCGCCGGCGCCTCGGGATAGCGCGTCGCCAGCGTCCTCTCGAACAGCGCATCGGGTAAGGAAGGCTCGTAACTCAGCCGGCCCCAAAGCATGAAGCTGTACCACTGTTTCTTCACCACCAATTGCCGCGGAGTGTCAGGTTCAGTGCTGATAAACTCGCGTCCCCAGGTGTACCCGTCTGGACCCATATAGAATCCCGCCAGCACATCCGGTCCGGGCATAGCTCGCAGGTAGGCACGAGCAAACTCGGGATCGCCCCAACGGAAACTATAGATGTCGTCGTTTCGCACCGTCATCCAGGTGCGCATTTCCACCGGCATCCCGGCCAGGTCGCGCTTCGCGAACTGCGGATTGGTGAGCGAGTACATATGCGCCGCAGAATACTTGTAACTAAGCTCGAATGGACTTGGATATGGCTTCCACTGCGCGATGATCTCCTTCAAATTTGCCTGGTTCATGCGGTGGATCAAGAGGATTGGGCGGTCTGGGGCACGCTTCTTAAAGTCTTCTATTGCCTTGCCATAAGTGTTGTAGAGCCAGGATTCTTTCGAATATTCTCCCTTTAAATTCTGCATGTTCTCGCCCGCGGTCACACCAATTCCAGCCAGCCGGGGATAGGTTTCAAGTGTAGCCGCCACGCTCTTCCGGAAGTAATCGATGGTTATCGGGTTATCCTGCGCCGAAGTAATTCCGTGCTTTCCCTCCGCGCCCCAGACAAAGATGTTCCAGGTAAACAGATAGACCGAGATTCCGCGATCGTGCGCATAGTCCATCACCTCGCGCCAAAAGGCGATCTTCTGCGCGATGGTCATTTTGCGGACTACTTCCAGATGATTCAGCAGCGAAGGCCGCACCATATCCTTGCCGGTCAAGTCATAGCTGCTGTCAAACTTCTCGGTCGTTCGCATGACATCCGCAAGCGCAATATCCGGATATTCCGGGACCTTGACCATGGAAGGAAATGGGTGCAGGTTCCACAGCGAAATCACGTTATACCGCTGCCGCGCCAGTTCGTCGAGAAACTCGCGCCAGAAGCCAATGTCCCAGACCACAGGAATATTCTGTTGCGCGGAATCGCCGGCGTCAGAGTAACTCGGGGTGCGCGCGTCCAGCGGAATATTGAATTTAATGCCGCGGTTGGCAATAAAGGGCACGTGATCGCTATCGGCCACGCTTGTTAAGGTTCCAAGACGCAGGGCCTCGGCCAGGTCGAGGCCGCCGTACATGGCGCCAGTCGCGTCTGCGGCGAGTACAGCGTAGGTGACCTCGCCACCTACGCTGTGCTTGCGAATCGCATAGGCCTGAGCGACGGCATTGGGCGCAAGCGTCTTGACGTCGAGACCCTGGGCTGCGCTCCGCGACTCTTCGGGCGAAGCCGCGATGACGATGCGAATGCTCTCTCGCGTCCGCTTCGGCGCATCCTTCGCGAGCGCGTCGAGGCCTTCAGCTACCGCCGTCTGGCCCCGGGTCTTCAACGCCGCCCGGATCTCTCCGCAGGCAAATTGCACCTGAGGGCTGCCGGGCGCGGACAGTAGTCGCACCTGTGCGGCCGCCACAGGTCCTAAAGATATCCCCAAACCAAAGGCGAGCGCAGCCGGTAGACTGACGCGGACTCGATGCATTCCACTCTCCTTACGATGAACAACATGGTACGCCAGGCGACGAATCAAGCGCGCTGGAACTTATCCTGCTACGTCCTCTCGCATAGAATTGCCCGAGTGCCAGCCATCTCGCACCAAGACGCATAGGAAAGGAACCATGCAGCGACGCAAGTTTCTCCGCCTCTCCTCGCTTGCCGCAGCAGCCACTGCGGTACCGGGATTTGCTTTGAACGGATCAGCCGAGGCCGGACCAGTCTCGGCCGCACCGAGAACCAAGCCACAGGTTCCGCGATGGCAGCCGCAGGACTTCGTCTTCAATTCCCATGCGACACCGGACAATCCATTCTCCGTCGAGTTTTCAGCGGACTTAGCCGGCCCCCACGGAATCAGCTTCACCCTCCCTGGTTTCTATGACGGCGATTCCACGTGGAAGGTCCGCGTCTCGCCCACCGCTCTGGGGGAGTGGTCTCTGATAACTCGCAGCGCCGACCCCAACCTCGACGCTCAGCGCGCCACGTTCACCTGCACCACAAATCCTGACCCGGCGGTGCACGGCGGCCTGCGCGTCGATCCCGGCCACTGCTCGCAATTCCTTTACGAGGATGGTTCGCGCTATTTTCCCATGGGCTACGAGTGCGACTGGCTGTGGGCGCTGGACAGCGGTGATCCTCCGCTCAAGATACTCAATCCTTTCCTCGACAAGATCGCCGGTGACGGGTTCAATTTCATCATCCTCAACGCTTTTGCTTACGACACAACCTGGCGCAAGGGGCGCACCGAAGACGACGACTACGGACCTCCGCCGCTCTATGCATGGGAAGGCACGAATGATAAGCCCGACCACAGTCGCTTCAACCTCGCCCATTGGCAGCACTACGACCGCATGATGAAAGCGCTCTATCAACGCGGTATCCTGGCGCATATTCTGCTGCGCGTCTACAACAAGCAAGTCAACTGGCCCGCGAACGGCAGCCATGAAGACGATTTGTATTATCGCTGGATACTCGCGCGCTACGCCGCCTATCCCAACATCACCTGGGACATTGCGAAGGAGGCTCACTACGAAAAGGACCTCTACTACAAACTCGGACGCCTTCGCTACTTTCGTGCCAACGATCAGTACCACCGTCTCTTGACGGTGCATGACGACCGCGCGAATTACGATCGCGGCCTCTACAACGAGTTGGTCGACTACCGCTCCGACCAGCAGCACACCGAGTGGCGCAAGGTGATGCGCGCACACCTTCAACAGCACGCATGGCCAGTCATCAACACCGAGTTCGGCTATGAGTGCGGGCCGAAGGGGATTACCGATAAGACCTACAACGTCGCCCAGGTTGCCGAGGAGGTCGCACGTCGCGCCTGGGAGGTCTGCATGGCCGGTGGCTTCGCGGCCTATTACTACACCTACACCGCGTGGGACGTGATTCGAACACAGGATACCCCGCCGGGCTATGCCTACTTTCGGAATCTTCATCAATATTTCGCCGCGACTCATTACTGGAAGATGAAGCCTGTCGAGGGGGCGGCGAGCGATGGCTTTTGTATGGCTGACGCCGGGCACGAATACATCGTCTTCCTCAATGTGGCCGCACCCTTCGCGCTCAACCTCGATGGACTAGCGAAGCCTCTGAAGGCGGCGTGGTACCAGCCATTCACCGGTGCTCGCGCAGCTGGGCCGTCCGTGAACAATGGGCGATCGTTGCTCACGCCTCCCGTTGAGTGGGGTAGCGGACCCGCCGCACTGCATCTGGTTTGAGCGACTGAATAGCCCAAAATGTGACCGCTCGCCTTTCTCGGAAATGTCAATTGCGAAACTTAATAGTGTGTTTGCCAGGTTGCAATATGGCTTCCAGCCACCCGGGTGAACTCTGGGATTGGATTGTTTTCCCATCGAGGTCCAGAACATCGGTCGTCGCTTGAGAACGAAGGCGAATTCGAGCCTTTACATTCTCCGGAACCGAGCACACTATCTCTGGTCTGTGCCGATGATCCATCTTCCATTCCATCCCAACCGGACCGAACTCAGTCACACAAATTCCCTTCGCCCACTCCAGGCCGCTGAACCGCGGCTCTATCAAAATCGTTCTACGGTCCACCGGCCCGTCTCTTCGTGCGCCTAGGACGTAGGCGGTAAGGAAATAGCCTGGGTGCAAGCCATAGACATGGACTTTGGACCCACTGTCTTTTTCAAGGCCCTCCCAAGTGGTCTGCCATTCGGATTCGACCTGGTTCTTCCAGCCGGCTCTCATGAGTTCAAGGACTTCAGCATCCTGTTGCTCCTCCTCCATCTCGTACATCATTCGGAACAGGTAATAGTGGGACATGGGTCCCGTCACTTCGTTCAGATGGCGCAGGATCCACTGTCTTACTGAGGCACGCCGTGTGGACGGAACGATCCCGCAGTAGAGGGCGAACAAGTTCGCCTGGGCTGTCGGATGGAAGCGCCCGTCGACGATAGTGCCCAAGAAATCTTTGCCCGACTGAGGGCGGACTTCCGAACCCGGCCCGAAGAGACCACCGTCGTAGGCGCCTTCCAGGTCGTTCCACAGCAGAGCATTGAAATTCGACTGCAAAATCTCTGCTTCTTCGGCGAGCAGACGCTCGTCGTTTTTACTGCCAAGACTTCTTGCCAGCGCGGAGGAGTCGACGAGTGCGCGGTACAGCATGGCATTCAAACCCGCACCCTCGCAGACCTCGTAGCGCAGTGGATTGTCCCAGACTTCCCACTCCCGCGCAAGGACCAGACCGCGAGACGTTTGCCGTTTACGGTACCAGTTGAGTAGCCGGGTCAACGTGGGCCATAACTCGCCGACAAGAGCCGCATCGCCCGAGCTTTCCAAATACTGGCGCAGCAGTACTACCCAATCGCAGCTACGATCCTCCATGATGGCGTGAATGTCGAACCGCTCCGAGCAACTATGCGCCTTCAGCTGACCGTCCGGCTGCTGCGTGAGGGCGATGCGCCGCAGCAGTCCGCGCAGCAGGCGAGAATCGCCCCAGTATGTCTTGCGTTTTGCGCCCGTATCCTCGTCGGGGCCGCGCATCATCACGCGTGTGCAATCGAAGGCCGGAGGGCTGTCGTCCGTCCATTCGACTCGTTCGCGGTCCGCGCAATCCACGTACGCGTCTTCGCTCAGCACCTCAAGCGAGCGAGCACATATGCCCCATAGCTGAGTGAGGAATGAATCGCTGCACGTGAACGACGCAACCCGTTCGAATGGGTACCTTACCTCAAAGGCCGCCGCACGCTTAAGGTGAAGCTGTCCCGAGGCGACCCGAAGGCGCAGACGTCGAAACGCAAAGGTGTCCCCGCCCATCCAGGTTTGTACGCCTGCGCGAGCGGTAAAGGAGCACTTCCCACTAGTCTGCCCTTGCGGCAATGCGTAGGTGACCTCCAGCGAGCTTCCTTCTTCAGCATCCATCTCCAAAAGGTGAAAGGCCTGCGCTATTTCGGGGAGGGCTAGTTCGATTTCACTGCCGGCGGCGAGATGGATGGGAAATACCGGCCCCTGCGACCAGGGCAGTTCCGTTTCAAGCTGTAGTGGAGTGCTGCGCGGGAAGAATTGGATATCTCCACCGCCGCGAACGATTGCCGACGGCTGCCAGAAGGGAAGTGTGAGGTCGGGTCGGGTCCAATCGGTGGTTTTGCGTGAGTCGATGTGCTCGGCGATCGAGGCCCAGGCCTGCGCACGCGGGCCGAAGGATCGCTCTGGCATCGAGAGCCACGACGAATCGGTAGGAATCACCTCTATCCTTCCACCAATCGCCAATTCGAGCGCCCCGACAAAGCCGGCATCGTGGCTCATGATCCGCCCGGTGGGAGCATCTCGATGCACTAAGACCACAATGGTGTTTCTTCCTGGCTGCAGCGCCCGTCGGATATCGCGTCTGTCGCGCTCAGGCCGCTGGTTCTGATATCGAGATGGGCCACGACCCATATAGTTGCCGTTTATGTACAACCGATATCGAGTGAAAGCGAAGAGGTGCAGAATGGCGTATGAGGGAACCGCTGACAGAGCAATCTCTTTTGCGAAGACAGAGTGGAGGTCCGCCGTAACACTCTGAGGCCGCCCTTCGGACGAAGAGCCAATCCCTGCCACTACGCCTCTCAGTTGAACTGCTTCCGAGACCGCAGACCAGATGATCTGCGCAGAGGCGATCGGGTTTGTCTGTCCTGAGGGGAATATGGCTGCGCGGGCAATGATTGGCATCGCAACCGCGGCAGCCCCCTGAATGACGAACTCTCTGCGTTTCAGAACAGTCCCCCCTTCTGGCCTGTCGCCGAAACCAGGTTCTGGCGATATACAAACTCAATAGCCTGAAACAGAATAACGGACAATCCAAAAGCTTAGTCTTAATCACCGAGAACAGCGGTTCGAACGTCCAATCACATTGGCTGCGATAGGCAGGTTCAGGAATGGGTGGACGACCTCACATGCCGTCAGACTGATTATGGAAAAACATGAGAGCATCGTTTGTGGCAATAACTGACAACTCGACAGTTCGAACTGACAGTGTCTGCAGTACGCGCTGGACGCGTCGCAGTGTGCTTGCTCATATTGGAGCGGCCGCGGCGATGCTACAGGGTCCACTCAGTTTCGCCCAACCGGCGCGGCGGCGCTTCTCCGTGAAGGATTTTCACGCTGTGGGCGACGGTATTGCGCTCGATACGGCTCCAATTCAACGCGCGATAGACGCTGCCTCCAGCCTTGGAGGGGGCGTCGTTTGGTTCGGCCCCGGTCGGTATGTAACCGGAACTCTCCTCCTCAAGAGCGGCGTCACCCTTGATCTCGCCCAGGATGCGACGCTGCTCGGCAGCACCGACCCCGCCGACTATCGGCTTTTGGAACCCTTTGTGGATGCCGTCGGCGCCACGCGCGGCTACGCTCTGATTGGATGCGTCGACGTACAGGATGCAGGCATCACCGGAGCCGGTGTAATAGACGGTCGCGGAGCTATGTTACAGGCATCCGGTAGCAAAGACCCGTCTGCCAGACCCTTTCTCTTACTATGCCTGCGCTCCACCGCCCTGAGCATTGAAGGAATTAACCTGGTCAACTCCAGCGCCTGGACCATTCACGTCTTTCAGTGTTCGGACGTGACCATCTCGCACATCCGCATCCGCTCGCTCGGCCTCGCCAATAACGATGGGATCGACATCGATTCGAGCCAACGTGTCCACGTCGAAGGCTGCGCCATCGAGACCGGCGACGACGCGATCTGCCTCAAAACCACTAGCAGCAAGCCTTGCAAAGACATTACCATCAAGGGTTGCACCATACCACGCGCTGTGCGGCCTTCAAAATTGGCACCGAGTCCGCAGGCGATTTTTCTTCAATCCGGGTCAGTGACTGCCATGTCGTTGAGGCGAATCTCGGTCCATCAAGATCCTCTCCGTTGACGGGGCCAACATACACGATGTCCTCGTCGAAAGGATGCAGGTCGATGACGCCGATACACCTATCTTTCTACGGCTCGGTGCCCGTGGCCGTACGTATCGCCCGGGAGACTTAGCTCGCCCTCCGGGAACGCTCTCTGACGTAGTCATCCGCAACATGGATGTCAAACGCGCCCGCCGTATCGGCATTCTCATCTCCGGTATCCCTGGGCGCCCCATCGAGAATGTCACCCTGGAGAAAATCACTATCGCAATGTCGGGTGAACTCGACAAGCAACTTCCTCCTCAGCCCGCCGAGAACCCGGCAGCATACCCAGAGGTCCGCATGTTTGGCGGTAATCTTCCCGCCTTCGGGATATATGGGCGACATCTCCGCGGCCTTCGGATGAGGCGGGTCGCAATCACAAGTATTCCAGGTGACACCCGGCCTGAGCAGCTTCTCTCCGACGACCGCCCGTAATCTATTTAGTCAGACAAGTGATAAGCACCTCTCGGAAGGTACAATTTCCAGCAAGCCACTTATCAAAGTAATGGGCTCATCGAGGAGAATCGGCGTGCGTTATAGAAAACTGGCTCCACCAGCCATCTGTGCGGCTATCGTCGCGGTCTTCGCGACGGGGTTCGCGACCTTCGGCCAACATGCGACCAAAGCCGAGACGTCCAGGGCGACGCCTTTGATGGCACAGTTACGCCGTTTCACCGCTGCCGACGTTCCCAACCTGTCTCCCTCCGAGACGGAGGTCGCTCCGCTTAAGTGGGACCAGCCGATTCCACCGGGATTGCCGGGCAGCGGCATGGCCCAGCACCCAATGCTCTACATCGGCGAAGGATATAACAAAATACTCCTCGTCGATAAAGGCAAAATCACCTGGACCTATTCGACTGGGTCGGGCTGGGAATATGACGATGTGTGGATGCTCTCCAATGGCAACGTTCTCTTTGCGCGCATGCAATATATCGCAGAGGTAACACCCAACAAACAGGTAGTCTGGCGTTACGATGCGCCCAAAGGGACCGAAATCCACACATGCCAACCGATCGGCCTGGATAAGGTACTGTTCGTTCTGAACGGGCTGCCTCCCAGGCTGATGGTGGTCAATATCAAGACGAATGCAGTTGAAGTCCAACACGAACTTCCGGCACCGAGCCTGACCGACACGAAGACCATTCACGGCCAATTCCGGCGGGTGCGCTATACCGCACAACGAACCTACCTGGTTTCATTCCTTGAAATGGATCGCGTTGTCGAATACGACAAGGGCTTCAAGGAGATCTGGACCTACGACATCAAAAGCCCCTGGGCGGCCCTCCGCTTGAAGAATGGCAACACGCTGATCACCGATGAGAAGGATATTCTCACTCGCGAAGTCAACCCGAAAAAGGAGACGGTCTGGGAACTCAGGCCGGACGATCTACCGGAGGCCTACCGGTTCATCAATACCCAGAGCGCTACCCGTTTGGCCAACGGCAACACGATCATCTGCTCTCGCGGCGGGGACGGGAAAGGCCCGCAACTCGTCGAGGTAACTCCGGACAAGAAAGTCGTCTGGGTTCTAAAAGACTGGGCCAACTTCGGCCCTGCTACCGCTGTTCAGGTCCTGGATGATCCCGGCATCCCGGAAAAGCCGGGACAATCTCAACACTGATTTTCAACGCAACCACGAGCATTTACATTCGCCTGCTCTGGTAGTTTTTTGCGTAAGCGCGGTTTACCGGAGCTAAACGTGCCGATCTTCAGACTCGCCCAGGTTCCCTTGCTCTCTGTTGCAACGCTACTTATCTGTTCCTCTGCGTGTGCGGCCCAGATGTCCCAATCCAACACCGGCGGTGGGGACGCAGTTCCTGCAATGGCACAGCGTTTTGGGCATTTCGGAGACCAAGAAAACGGAACCTATACCAATCCAATCCTGCCGGCTGACTTTCAAAATACAGACGTGTTGCGGGTGGGCAGTCACTACTACTACATCTCTGCGACCAAGGCGATGTCACCGGGAATGGCAGTCCTGACATCCGATGATCTAATCGACTGGAAGATCGTCGGCCATGTCATCCCCGACATCACTCAATTTAGCCCGCGATTTAACTACGATCACATGGATGGCGCCCAACGTGGAGTCTGGGCAGGGACGCTCGCATATCACTCTGGCCTCTTCTACGTTTACTTCACTACGCCCGACGAAGGAATCTTCGTCAGTACGGCGGCAAATCCCGCTGGCCCATGGTCCCCGCTCACTTGTCTGATTAAGGCCGCCGGCTGGGATGATCCCGCGCCTCTATGGGATGACGATGGCAAAGCCTACTTAGCCACGACCAATTTTGCGCTTGATCCGAAAAATGGGAAGACCTACAACATCCATCTCTTCCAAATGAGTTCGGACGGTCTCAGTATCAAGCCTGAAACCGACAAGATCATCTATCAATCGCGGGGCAGCGAAGCCAATAAACTTTACAAGTTCAATGGTCTCTACTATCACTTCTTCAGCGAGGTAACGAAGGAAGGCCGAGTGCCGATGATCGGTCGGGCAAAGACCATCGCGGGTCCTTATGAGATCCATCAGCTCAATCATGTGAATGCCAGGACCGACCGCGAACCTAATCAAGGTTCAATTCTGCAGACCCACACAGGCAAATGGGTCTTCATCACCCACCATGGATTGAATGAATGGGAGGGACGCCCCGCGAGCTTACTCCCGGTGACGTGGATCGACGGGTGGCCGGTCGCAGGCGAGATCGGACACGATGGAATTGGAAATATGGTCTGGTTGGACAAAGAGCCAATTCCCGCAAAATCCGGGATTTGCACCAGTCAAGCCTGGTTCCGGACAACTGACGACTTCAACGCCGTGGCGCTCTCTCCCAAGTGGGAGTGGTACTTTCAGCCGAAGGCGGATGCATGGTCACTGACAGAGCATATGGGCTATCTGCGTCTGCACGCTCTGCGCCCGCTTGAACCGGGGAACCTGCTTAAGTCTCCGGACATCCTGACTCAGCGGCCCTTTCGGGTAGATCACAACGTTGCCGTCGTCAAAATGGAGATCGATCATATGGTCGATGGTCAGAAGGCCGGCCTATGTTTTCTGGGCCGGACCTACGGTTCGGTGGGTGTGATTCGAGAACATGAAAGCTCGTCCTTTGCTTTCGACAATAGTGGCCAATCCATCGCGGGCCCGGCTCTAGCGGCCAACATCAAAACGGTCTGGCTCAAAGCTGAGTGGGGCAACGCCGGAAACGTCCAATTTTCATTCAGCACCGACGGCCAACGGTTCACAGCACTGGGAGAGGCCTACCAGATCACGAGCTTTGGCGGGTTTCTCGGAGCCAGAATTGGACTTTATACAAGGAATGATTTGAACGATGAAGGGTATATCGACGTGAATAGTTTCCGCTACGACCATAGCCGTTGATCTTCGAGGAAGGTTTTTATAGCGGCTACACAAGGGGTTGGGGCGGCACTGGCGCTTCAACGGATTTGGCGAGGCCGAGGCGACCGCGTGTGAGGACGATTAAGACGATGGCGATGACGCTTGGCGGAACCAATAGGAACCAGTCAGGGGTGGAACGCGCTTGCGCAGTCGGGAGTAGGTTGCCGTAGATCACCGGCGCTGCATTGAAGGTGAAGTGCGCGAGGATGGCGGACAGGATGCTGCCGCCTGTGAGGTTGTAGCCGAAGGTCATGAAGACAGAGGCGACGATAAGGAGTGAAAGGAAGAACCAGAGGGGCGGGTGTCCCCAGATGTGGACGAGGAAGAGTGGAAGGTGCCAGGCCGTCCAGATGAGAGCGAGGATGAGCGTGGCAGGGGTGGGGCGTTGCGGAGAAGTTCGAGGGTGCGGGTTGGTGGTTCGCGCATGGGGACGAGTTGCGCGGTTTCGAGGATGTTGGCTTCGATCTCGGCTTGCTTGAGCCCTTCATTCCAATTGGGGGCAGGGGAGGCGAGCCAGGCTTTGCCTCCGGTGACGGCGCGCTGGACCCAGCGCTCGCGGTCGGGATCTTCGAGCACGACGTTTGGGCCGCGGTTGCGATAGAACCCCATGATGGCGGCGACGATGGAAGGATCGCGGACGGTGCCGTCGGGATAGAACACGCCGTGGACGTCGCCCCACTCGTGGACGATGGTGAGTTCCCAGAGATACCAGCCCATATGGCCGCGGTTGAACTCTTCGAGGGCCATGTCGTAGGGATTGGCGCGACCGATGCAGGCGATCTCAGAGTTGATGACGGGCTTGTGGACGGAGGCGGCGAAGGCCTGGGCCTCGGCGATGTTGGCGCGGATCTCGGCGCGGGTGAAGCTGTAGTCGTGGAAGGAAAGGACATCGACGCCCAGGGCGGTCTCCTTCATGCATGCAACGTGGACGCAGCCAATGGTGATGGGGATGTGGGTTCCGGTGGCGCGGAGCAGGTCGGCGGTGTTGCGTGCGACGACGAGGGCGCGGGTGCGAGCGTCGGGCCCATTGCGTGCGGCGTTATCGGGTTCGTTTGCGGCGTCCCAGAACTGGAGGGCGGGCTCGTTGGCGGTTAGCTTGACGATTCCTTCGAGCCAGGGCTTGAGTTCGGGCGGAAGATCGGTGCTGGGAGCGACGGGCCGAGGCTGATCGATGAGGCCCAGCATGACGCCGATGTTGTGTCTCTGGCAGGCGTGGAGGAAGTCGAGGAGATTGCGGTTGGAGAGCTCCGGGTCAGCCTTCCAGGCGCTGTAGGCGATGAAGACGCGGACCTGGTTGAGATTGAGGCGCTGAGCGTTCGTAAGGTCGCGTTCCACCTGGGCGGCGTCGTATTTGAGCCAGAGGCCCGAGTGACCGCGTGGGCCGATGGAGGTGTCGAGCGAGGTCGTATAGTTGAAGCCGCGAATGTTGGTGAGATCGGAGGAAGGCTTCTCAGCGAAAGCTGGTC
>JALYIG010000287.1 GCA_030775885.1 Acidobacteriota bacterium
AGATACACTATCGGGCTGCCTGAAGGCTCCGCCACACAGTCTTCTCCGGGACGGCTTTTTCCGGGTAGCTACAACTTACAGATTTGGGTACCTTCACCTTAATTCTGTGCGTGGCGGCGCCGTAGCGCTACGAGAATCGGGGGAAACTTAAATATTCAAATGGTTCATGAGCGATCGCCGCAGCGGGAGGCATATCCATCACTTCCTTGAATGCCGACTGGAACTTTGCCATCTCGTCAGGAGTTCCCACCGACACGCGAACACTGTTGGGCCAGATCGGCCATGTTCGACCGATGAAAACGTTCTTCGCTCGCATCGCAGCAATTACCGCTTGGCCCGACCGTCCAGTGTCGATCATGAAGCAATTTGATTGTGACGGGATGAATTTGTAGTTGTTCTCTTGAAGAAAGGCAAACGTTGCATTTCGAGTGTCGGCGATGATCTTTTTTCGAGTGGGAACCAGTTCTTTGTCGAGAAGGCTGACGTTGGCGGCGGCCGACCCGGTGATCGGCATCGCGTTCTGACCATAGGGCTGTAGCTTTGCCAGCAAGTCGGGGCGGCCTACTGCGAAACCGCAGCGGATTCCGGCCATGCCGTATATCTTAGAAAACGTTCGGAGGACAATCAGATCCTTATCTGCCGCGACAAACTCAAGAACATGTTGGGCGTCGGAAAAGATGAATGTAGGCCTCGTCTACCAGAAGGATAGAGCCTTTCGGTTTATTCTCTAACGCCCAGGCAATATCGTCTTTTTGACGTGGTGGTCCCCGTGGGGTTGTTTGGATTGCAGATGTAAATAACGCCGGCATTTGGATCAGCCGTAACCATTGCTTTGACATCGTGTGAGTAGTCAGCCTTCAAAGGCACCTTGAATATCTTTGCCTTCGAGGCCATGGCCGCGCGCATTCCTGCCTCGTACGAAGGATCAGCAGTAACAAAGCCTCTGCTGGGAGAAGTGAACGCCAGCACTGAGAAGTGCAGGGGCTCCGACGAACCGGCATAGACAGCGATGTATTCTTCTTTGAGATTATTTTGCGAAGCGAAGGTGCTGGTCAGTCTATCGGTCTCTCCATCGATATCGTAGCGCCCGCCCTTCGGTGCTATCGCCGCAATCATTTCGCATGCTGCCTTACACGGGCCAAGGGGATTTTCATTGGCATTGATGAGGACGGCTCCTGGGGGCATAGCCGGACGCGTGCGCCGCGCAAGTGCAGCGGATGTGGCCTGTTGTGTCGCTGCCCAGGCAAAATGCGCTTCGGTAAAGATCGGCATGGACGCTGCAACACCGGCGAGCCGCATAAACGAGCGGCGAGATACGGTCGGGGCTTCCTTCGGCGAGGGCATAGGCGCTCCTTAATCTGGGTTATGGGTAGGTTGACGAACAACTCCACTGAGGTTATGGAGTGAACTCATCTCGTCCGAATACTGTAACTCAAATTGTTACCGAATCTCTGATTTTTCTTCAGAAGATGCCACGATACGGTGCATAACCTCCTTCGAGTATCAATATTTGACCAACTTTATGATTGACAGAAAATCAATTGTCACATAAATTGATCTCTATTACCTCAAAGTGATTTTCGTTAGCAACCAAGAGTGGAAGCGAGACAAGTTGCCACCTCGGTTGCGCCGTCGTCTCAAGGCATTTCTAACCAGATGCGAAGTGACGCTACAGGCAGTGTCGTTCCCGACGACCGGAGTGCCCTGCATTCCCTGCAATAACGACCATCCCACCGGTCAACGTTGATTTGGACTGAACAAGATACGGTTGCCTTGATCGACGGGGACTATCCGCCGATGCAGTTTCGTTTTCTCAATTCAGGTCTGATTTAGAGTCACCAGCCCATGGTAATACTGCAGGCTTCAGCAGACGTGCGCCTACGGAAACAGACTCAACTTAGAGTGAGCAGGTTTGAAGGGTCGATAGATTCTGAGAACTACCACCAACCAATTTATTCAGTACTTCTTGGAGGCCACTCTTGCTATTTCCTATTAGGAAAGACATCGTCGTCGCGCTGGTCGCGATCGTGTTAGCTTTTGTTTATTCGAATGCTGAGGCGCAAAGTAATTACGGTGCACTTCGCGGAGTCGTCACGGATCCTATGGGCGGTAGCCTTCTCAATTCAACGGTTACGCTAACCTCTGAATCGACAAAGATTGCTCGGACGACGGTCACAAACAACTCGGGTGAATATGTTTTCAGCGCAGTAGATCCGGGTAAATACACCGTCTCTGCAACCATGCCGGGCTTCAAAACGGCAGCTAGATCTGGGATCATCGTTGATTCGGGAAACACGATTCCGCTCGACTGGACGCTTGCCGTAGGTTCGATAGCGGAGACGGTGGAAGTAAGCGCGACCGAAGCGTTGGTCGACAACGGAACGTCTTATAACGGGCAACTCATTGATTCTCAGAAGTTGCAGAACCTTCCTAATCCAGGCCGTAATCCGTTTCTTTTCTCCAAGCTCGACAATTCCGTAACGCCCGTGGGAGATCCACGTTTTGTACGCTTCCAGGATCAGAGTGGATCGTCAACCATCTCGATCGCTGGCGGGCCGATGAGTTCCAACAATTATCTTGTTGACGGCGTTCCCATCACGGACTCCCAGAACCGGGCAGTGATCATCCCCAGCATTGAAGCAGTCGAAGAAGTTAAAGTGCAGGCTAATACCTACGACGCGGAGATCGGCCGCACAAGCGGCGGCTCCTTTAATACCACACTGAAGTCCGGGTCGAATTCCTTGCACGGGGTGCTGCAAGGCGAGACCCGACAGACTAACTGGGGTGCGAATACGTATTTCAACAATCGCAGTCATACTCCGCGGGGCGCCGCCGAGTTCTACAGTTACGTTGGCAGTTTGTCCGGTCCGATCCCTCTTCCTGATCTGCTTGGCGGCAAGGATAAGACTTTCTTTGCGGTCACGGAGGAGGGCTATCGGCAGCGGTCGCCTTATGTAAACAGCACGCAATTTGTTGTACCTACCGAACTGCAGCGGAGCGGCGATTTCTCTGAGATCGGCAATTACAATTTCTCCACGAAGCACTGCGATGCCGGTACTAACAAGACCGATAGCGTGTGCATCCAGAACATCGCTACGGGAGCTTACTACCCAAATAACAAGATCACTGGCATCAATCCAATTGGACAGGCGATCATCAATTCGTACCCGCATCCGAATACAACTGTCACTGCCAAAGGAGTTGCAAATTTCAATGGGTACGACACGCTCGGTGACCGTGCAGATGAATTCAATGGAAAGCTTACACATGAGTTTTTCAGCCGCTGGTTGGCGGATTTTTACTATATGCACTACGGCAGCAAGGAGCCAGGCGGTAATCCTCTAACAAACGCGGCCGGCTCTTCGGGCTCCTACCTGCTCTATCGCAAGGTAGACGCTATCGGGATACAAAACACCATTACGGTTAACCCCACGACGGTGCTAACCGTAGGTTTCGGTTTCAACCGCTTTCCCAACGATACCCAGACATCAGCAAGGGTTTCGACCAGGCGACTCTCGGATTTCCAAACTACTACGTCTCGGCCCAGTCAAAGAAGGCGTTTCCCAGAATTACCGCGGATAGCAGCTTGGTAAATGAAGGCACGTCAAACTCGGGCCCGGTTGTATTTTTCTCGCGTAATTTTGTCGTTGGACTGGCAAAGACATTCGGGAGGCATAGCCCAAAAATCGGCTATAACTACCGTGCCATCAGCGAGACCTTCACGAGTTTGAGCGATACTTCCGGAACCTTCAATTTTAATGCTCTTTCCGGTGCGGCAGCTGCGGATATTCTGGAAGGTTACCCGACTACAGGGTCACTGATCGTCCCGTCGAAGCTTGCCTACACCACCGCTTACCAGGCGGTATATCTGCAGGACGACTGGCGCGCCAGTTCGCGGCTTACGCTCAACTTGGGCTTCCGCTATGAGTTCGAACCCGGTATTCATGAGCGGAATAATCAGATCTCCGTCGGGTTCAATCACACCGCGAGTTACAACGCCTTCAACAGCGGCGTCACAGCCGTCGGAGGAGTCGAATTTGCCGGGCAGAATGGCTATGGATCCAACACCGGCAA
>JALYIG010000288.1 GCA_030775885.1 Acidobacteriota bacterium
GCTCTCCGCCTCCTTCGGCCTGGTCCTCGGAGCGGCCGCCCGTGCCGTCGGCTGGCCCATCCCCCGAGGAGGCGCGCAGTCTCTCACCGACGCCCTCGCCGCCCACCTGATTCACCTGGGCGGCCACATCGTCACTTCGAATCCCATCTCCAGCCTCGCCGACCTGCCCGCCTCCGACATCATCCTCTGCGATATTTCACCCCGCCAACTTCTTGCCCTCGCCGAGCCGACCCAGTTCTCGCGCGCCGACCGCCGCAACCTCGCCGCCTTCAAGCCCGGGCCCGGCGCCTTCAAGGTCGACTACGCCCTCTCCGCGCCAATCCCCTGGATTGACCCCGCCTGCCTGCGCGCAGCCACCGTCCACATCGGCGGCTCCCTCGCCGACATCGACGCCTCGGAATCAGCCATGTCCTCCGGCCAGCACGCCGCGCGGCCATTTGTGCTGCTCAGCCAACCCACCCTCTTCGATCCCACCCGCGCACCCGCGGACAAGCACATCGCCTGGGCCTATTGCCACGTCCCCAACGGCTCGCCCGACTCCGCCTCCGACGCCACCCTCGACCGCCTCGAGTCTCAGATCGAGCGCTTCGCCACAGGCTTCCGCTCCACGATCCTCGCCCGCCACATCTCCTCGCCCGCCACGCTCGAAGCCCTCGACGCCAATCTCATCGGAGGCGACATCAGCGGCGGCGCGCACACCCCCGGCCAGCTCATCTTCCGCCCCACCCGCCGCATGTATCGCACCTCGGCACCGGACATCTACCTCTGCTCCGCCTCCACTCCTCCCGGCGGTGGGGTCCACGGCATGTGCGGATACCACGCCGCACGCACTGCCCTCTGCGATCACGACCTCCTTCCTTGAAAAGCCTTGTCCTGCCGGACGGACCCACTGCGCGTGGGGCGGTCACTTCGTGACTTGTATTGGGCTTCGCGATGGTGCTCCCGATGGTCGCAAATAAGATTCCGTGCCGACCAACGGGAGGACCATGCGAAGCTTTAAAAGGGCGTGTGAACGCCTACATGCCGCTCTGATTGCCTTCGCTGGAGTGCAGCACCCGAAAGCTGCTATTCCCCTTCGACCACACCAGCAGCAGCAAGTCCTTCCCCGCCGGGTTGGCATGAACCGCATTCGCGAACTGCTCAGCCGACGTTACCGGCTTGCGGTTGACTTCCAGCACTACGTCGCCAGGTTGCAGCCCCGCGTCGTCTGCCGGAGAACCTGGCCGCACATTCGCCACCGCCGCGCCCTTCACCTCTTCAGGCACCTGCAGTTGCTGCCTCGCGTCCTGGTTCAGATCGTCAACTGCCAGACCCAGCTTGCCGGTATTGCCGCCACTCTGGCCGCCCTCGTTCTCGGCAACCTGCGTGCCCGGCTTCTTGTACTCGCCTACCTTCACGCCAATCTGCATTGGAGTGCCGTTACGCAGAATACCAAGCTGAATTGTCTCCCCCGGCTTGTCCTGGCTCACCGCAACTTGCAGCGCGCTGCCGTCGACGATCTTGTGCCCATTCAGCGTATCGATCACGTCGCCGGCCTTCAGCCCCGCATGTGCCGCTGGAGAGTCGGGAGTCACCTGCGCCACAATCGCGCCACTCGCATCCTTCAGGTTGAAGAAGCTGGCATTCGCCGGAGTCACATCGTTCATGCTGATGCCGAGATAGCCATGCGCTACCTTGCCATGCGCAATCAGCTCATCCGCGGTCGCCTTCGCAATCTGTGCCGGGATCGCAAATCCTGCGCCCGCAAACGATCCGCTATCCGAGATGATGAACGTGTTGATGCCAACCAACTGCCCGTGTGCATCTACCAGCGCTCCGCCCGAGTTGCCCGGATTGATCGCCGCATCCGTCTGGATGTACCCGCCCGGCTTGCGCGCGTCATCGCTATACGGATTCTGCCGGTTAACCGCGCTCACAATGCCGCGCGTCACCGAGTCCTGGAAGTACCCAAACGGGCTGCCAAAGGCAAGCACCGTCTGTCCCGGCTTCAGCGTGGACGAGTCGCCCCACTGCAGATACGGGAAATTGCTTCCGTTTATTTTGATCACCGCCAGGTCCGTCAGCTTATCCACGCCGATCACCTTCGCGTCCATCACGCGCCGGTCGTTCAACGTCACCTTCACATTTACCGCGCCGTCAACCACGTGGTTGTTGGTCACAATATAGCCGTCCGGCGAGATGATGATCCCGCTACCCACACCACGCTGCAATGGCGTCTGCTGCTGTTGGAAGCGTCGGCCATTGCCCTGCCCCTGTCCTTGTCCGAAGCCGCCGCCGAAAGGTCCGTTCGGACCAAAGAACTGCGCAAAGCCCGGAGGCAGTTGCTGTTCCTGACCGCCCAGCCGCGACATCTCTTCTTCCGACCCTTTCGACGTCACCTGTACATTCACCACCGCTGGCGATACATGCGAGGTCACCGCCTCCATCGCCCGGTCCAGAGAGGTCAGCGCCGCAACACTCTGGTCATCCACCGGCGGAGTGGGCCCCGCCGCATGGCCCATGTTTTCGTGGAACAAAATGCTCGTCGCAAGCGCAGCCATCAAAACCGCGCCCGCACCTACACTTAATGGTTTCCGTGCCATTTTCTTCACCTCGTCTACTAATTGATTAGTTACAGGAGACATAAACACACCTCGCACATCGATTGAACTGCCAAATTACAGTTGAAAAACCAGCCAACCGCCCCGCACAGGCACGGCTGCATACGGATGAACTTGCTCTGAATCCTGTTCCGGCGCCGGCGTCATATCGGACACCGTTCTGCTTGCCCGCGCTGCTGGGTTCTCGGTCGTCGCCGTCGTCATCACCATCCGCGAACCGTCCTCCCCCAGCCACGAAGTCACCACCACCCCCTGCGTTACCCGCGCCTGCCGCTCCGGCGGAAACATCATTCGATCGCTCCCAGCGAAGTCGCGGTACGCGCTCCCCGCACTGCTTGGTGACTGCCCAACGATTGTCTTCGCGCTTTCATGCCTCGTTAAGGGGACGGCTTCAGCCGTGCCGTAAGCTGCCCCTGAATACTGCGGCTTTAGCCGCTGAGATCCGCTTTTCTCACTCCGATCCCCAACACCAGGCCCCACCACGGTCGCCTTCAACAAGACTTCGTGCGAACCATCCGTTCCAGCGCGCAAAACATTCAGCCGATTCCCCACCCCTGCGCGCAAACTTCCATCGAAGTTCACCACATCCACCATCGCGACTGTTCCCTGTTCCCTAATCCCTGTTCCCTGCCTCACGATCCCTGTTCCCTGCTGCTGCGCAAATCCAACCACCTGAGGGCATCGCTCCAACGCAACCCCCACCGAAAGCAGCCCCATCAAGGCCACGCCCAGCACCAACCTCGCGTACGCCGGCCGCATCCTCTCGCGACGCTCCAGAATCCGCCTCACCCGCCGCCCTAGTTCCGACTCGTGCCCCAGCGCGCCCAGCGCCAGAGCCAGCCCTCGCCGTCCAAGCCGATGCTCAGCCACGGTCGCCAGACAGGCCGCATAGGCGGTCGCCGCTCCCGCCTTCGCGGCAAACGCTCTCAGAACGAATTCGTCGACCGCCAGTTCACGCTCGAAGCACAGCCTCCGCTCGACCCAGGCCAGCGCCGGATTCAGCGGAAAGATCACCAGCGCTATTTTCTGTAGCAGGTTCATCCAATCGTCCGCGCGCCTCAGGTGCCCCGTCTCATGCAGCACAATCTGGTCCAGCTCAGCGGGAGACAGCTTCTCCAGCAGCCATACTGGAATCAAAATCTTCGGCGCAAAAAACCCAATCACCGTAGGCCGGTCCACTTCGTCCGAAACGCACAGCTCCGCCCGCCGCGATAAAACAAAATTGTCATCCTGAATGAAGCAATTGGTCTTACTCTCCGCAAAATTGTCATCCCCACGGGCAGTCGAAAGAGCTGCGGTTTCAACCGTTCGACCCGGCCCACAAACTCCGGGTGCCCCAGTCATGACGGTCTTATCGTCATGGGTGGGAGGTATAACCTCCACCCTCCCCGCGGCACCCTTCGTGTAGTTCGAAC
>JALYIG010000289.1 GCA_030775885.1 Acidobacteriota bacterium
CGCCCATATCCCCCATGCCCCCAACGGATTCGCGCTTACCCTAAGGTGGGAGAGATTGGCCAGGCGATTGCTAATACCATGGCAACACTACCTCCCCAGGAGTTTCACAACCCATGAAGTTCAAATCGACCCTTGTAGTCCTGTCCCTCTCCCTGCTCTGCCTTCTTCCGCGCGTCACTTTTGCTGACACCATGACCCTGACCCTTACCGGAGACTCTGGTGGAAACGTCGCCGGCGTCGATATCTATCCGTATCAGTTCACCGTCACTGGTCCAGGCGGCACACAGACCAACGTGAACCTCTCCTGTCTCAACTTCGATCGCGAAATCTCCTTCGGTGAGACCTGGCTGGTCGATCCGCTGTACTTGTCGACGATCACACCAGCTTCGACTTACGACGGAGAACTCGGTTTCCAGTACCTTGAGGATGCGTGGCTGTTCAATCAATACAACACTGCAGCCGGAAGCAACTCTGAGATCCAGTACGCGATCTGGAGCATCATGGACCCCGGCACCATCAACGCGTCCAATGCCAGCTACAACGGCGCCGGGGCATTTGACGCCACCGCCCAGTCGCTCGCGGCGCAGGCTGCAACCGAAGCCTCCACGCTGCCACCGAGCTACTTCTCCAAAAACGTCGCGTTCATTCCCGACCCGAGCGGAAGTGCCACGTGGACCAATGGCCAGCCTCAGATCTTTATGTCCGACCCTCCTCCGTCCGTGGTGACGCCGGAACCAGCCAGCCTGCTCCTGCTAGGCTCCGGCTTCCTCGGCTTGATGGTCACGATGCGCGGCAGGCTGCTGAGGCCGGGCGTGCCCGCCTCTGCCGACGCCCTGTAAGGCATGCGGAACATTGTCCGACTGAACCACTGAAGCGAACTTTCAATCCGGCTTTCTTGAATTTCAACTGCACCACTGACCCATATTCCGATGAGCCCGCGCCGACACCACAAGCGCGGGCTCACTGTATTTGGACGCGGAGCTTCAGACGCATGCGCTCCACTGTGCGACCATGATGGAATGAGTGTGGAAGCAAACGCCGCAGCCGCCGTGGCGACCATCACGCGGCGTGCGGCAGACCGCCTGCGTGCCGGACATCTTTGGATCTATCGCTCGGACATCGAGCGGTTGTCAGATGGCGATCCTGGCGGCTCACTGGTCAGCGTAGTCGACGCGCGTGGCATCCCGTTGGGGACGGCACTCTTCAGCGGCGGCTCGGAGATTGCACTGCGCCTCATCTCGCGCCAACCGGGCGTCAGCCGCGAACAATACCTCGCCGAGCTGCGCACACGCGTTTCGGCCGCGCTTCAATTGCGGCAGCAGCTCGTTCCCCAGACGTTCGCCAACTCAGCCGATAACAATGCCTGCCGCCTCATCTTCTCCGAAGCCGACGATCTGCCCGGCATCATCGCCGACCGCTACGCCGGCCTGGTCGTTGTGCAACTCCTCACTCAGGGCACCGCGCAGGACGACGTCCGCCGCGTGCTGGTGGATGTGCTCGCCGAACAAATATGGGTCGAGACCATCGTTGAGCGACCCGACCCTCGCATCCGCGAACTCGAACACCTGGCTGCGCCTCCCGATGCTCCGCTGTTTGTCCGCGGCGTCGCCGAAGCCAGCCTGCAGACGGTGTTCAGCATCAACAGCCTGAGCTTCCACTTCGACGCCGCCAGCGGACAGAAGACCGGAGCCTTTCTCGACCAGCGCCTCAACTACGCCGCTGCCGCAAGCCATTCCCGCGGTCGCGCCCTCGACGTATGCACCTACCAGGGCGGCTTCGCGCTGCACCTTGCGCGCGCCTGCCAGCGCGTCACCGGCGTCGACGCCAGCCGCGCTGCGCTCGAAGTCGCCGACCGCAATCTCGAACTCAACTCCACCCTCACTGCTAAAGTCGACTGGATCGAGGCCGACGCTTTCGAACTCCTGCGCGACTTTGCCGACGCGGGCGAGCGCTTCGATACCATCGTGCTCGACCCGCCCGCCTTCGCAAAAACCAAGCGCGCCGCCGAAGGAGCCATGCGCGGCTACAAAGAGCTGAACCTGCGCGCATTGAAGATGCTCAACTCCGCAGGCACACTCGTCACCTGCTCCTGCTCGCACCACGTTGGCACAGAGGAGTTCCTCGAAGTCGTCCGCGCCTCCGCCAGCGACGCAGGACGCCGCGTGCAGTTGCTGGAAACTCGCGGCGCAGCGCCGGATCACCCCGCCATCCTCACCCTGCCCGAAACCAGCTATCTGAAGTGCCTCATCCTCCGCGTCTCGTGAATCCAGGCCGCGGCTCTGCTTGCGCACCTTCATGAAGGCTGCCATCCTAGCTTTCATGGACGACATCGCCGAGTCACGAGCGCGAGCACCGCACCCAGCCATCGCTCGCGCCCGGGCACCTCGAGCTTCCGTCTTCTGGCTGCAGGGAATCACCCTGGCATGGATGCTGGTCGAGTTCGGCGTATCACTCTATGCAGCACTCACGGCGCACAGCCCGGCGATGCTCGCATTCGGTTCCGACAGCCTGGTGGAACTACTGTCCGCAACCGTCGTCCTGCTGCAATGGGTGCCGGGCGCCGCCGTCTCCGAGCGCATGGCCAGCCGCATTTGCGGTGCGCTGCTGGTCGCACTCGCGTTCGTGGTCGCAGCCATTACATTGGCTTCCCTCCTGCTTAGTTGGCGGCCGCAGACGAGCTGCTCCGGCATTGCCATTACCATCGCCGCGCTCGTTGTGATGCCTGCACTCGCGTGGTTGAAGCGCCGCGAGGCTAGCCGCAGTGGAAACGCAGCGCTGGCCGCCGACGCGGTGCAATCGGCAACCTGCGCCTACCTCGCGCTGATCGCGCTCGCAGGCCTCGCCGCCAACGCGGCGTTCCACATTCCATGGTTCGATTCGGTGGCCGCGCTTGCAGCCGTTCCACTGCTGATCCGCGAAGGCCGCTCAGCCTGGCGCGGCCAAGCCTGTGGCTGTTGCTGATCTCAAGCGGCTGTCCAACTCTGACGCGATTCACGGCCTAACAACAGGGAAGCCCACATCCACGGCGGCCTGGCACAGGCGTTCGTCCGCGCAGATAAAACTTCTGCCGGCCGGCCGATTCCGGCACCACACCAGCGCTGCTGGTGTGATTTCATCGGATCGGCGCAGGCGTGGCGAAAGCTGCATGGCCATTAGAGCCATCTCGTCTAGAAGTGATAAGCGATCTCCCCGGTAATCGACCGCGGCGTCACAAAATGCGTCCCCGAAAACGTCGACAGGAAGTTATACAGCGCCTCCTTGTTCGTCAGGTTCACAATGGTCACCGACGCGGATAGCGTGCGTTTGTCCGACTCTTTGCGGTGGAACAGGTTGTCCTCGCCAAACGACAGATCAAACAGGTTGCGCGACGCAATGCGAGCAGGATTGCGATCGTCGTTCTGCGTATTCGGCGCCACCAGGCGGATCAGCGACGACGTAAACTGCGACACCAGGCAAGCGCTGGGTAGAGGGTGCCCCAGCGACGGGTGTACGCCGTTGCACGCGAAACCAGCCTGGGCCTCCTGGTCCGCGGTCAGGTTGTTGCCAAACGCGTCCTGCATGCTGACTGCGGGCTGCCCGTTGAGCGTCGTACTCTGAACGCAATTGTTGGAATCCAGCCTGCCGTAGCATGGCGCCGAGCCGGCCACTCCGCCGGAATCGAAGCGCCAGTTGAACCCCACATACGGTCCACGCTTGCCGAGTTGGTACTGCGCGTGGGTTGTCTGGTTGAACCGCTCGTCGTGGTCGATGCGGAACGGCGTATGCGTCACCGTCGAGCCAGGTGTCCCCACGGTCGTCCCCAGTCCGCTGGTCTGCGGAGTGAAGAACCGCGCCGCCACCGACGAGAAGACAATCTGCGCGGTGAAATTGTGGATCGCAGGAATATCTAGCCGGCCGTCGAAGCCGGGAATCTTCGAGTTGTTCCAGCCAATGGGGAACGTGATCGGCGTCGCGCCCAGCACCGAAAAGTCGTACGCGTTATGCGTGTATTTCCACACGTAGTCCGCCGACAGGATCGCGTACTTCGTGATCGATTGCTCGAAGCCGGCGTGGAAATCATTGCGGAAGCCAGCCGCATTCGGCTCGTTTTCAGACGAGGCACAGGAGAGTAGATCCGCAATCACCGGGAAGCTGCAGCCTTTGCTGGCGAGCACCAGGTTCTCGTTGAACGGCGATTCCAGAGTGCGCGCATACGACGCCCGCAGCACCGTCCCCGTCCATTTGATCTTGTACGAGAGCGCCAGACGCGGCTCCACCTGGGTGGCTACGGTGAGCCCGTTGTAGCGGTCGAACCGCAGGCCGAAGTTACCACCCCACGGCCCTGCGCTGATCGCATCCTGCGCGTAGGCCGCGAACTCCTTCACATCGGTGTGCCCGTGGAACGAGTACAGGCCGCCACCTCGCGTCAGATCGTAAGGCAGCAGTGTGGCACAGGAAGTTCCGGGGAAGCAGTCGATCGGATTGAGCAGCGTCGGATCGACGATGCCGAGTTGAAAGTTCTCCGTCAGGAAGGTCTGCGTGTACGAAACTCCGGCCTTAACATTATGGATGCCGTGCGTGTAGGTCACATCCGACAGCAGCCCGGTGTTCGCAAGCGTTCGCTGCTGCCCAATCGTCTCTTGCTGCAGGTCCGGGGCACCGCGGTCCGCAAAAGGATTCTTGCTCGGGTAATAGTTGAACGAATCGCGGCGGAAGAAGTAGTTGGTGTTCAGCACGGTGTTCGGGTTCAGTATCCGCGTGTAGCTGGGCGCAAAATTCACTGTCTTGATCTGTGCCCGCTGATCCGTCGGCCCCACCGGCTTGCCATCCGGCCCCACCGGCACACCTGCCGAATTGGTCGGCCACTGCGTCGCGTATTGGTTGTCATACGAGTTTGGCGTCTGGAACCACGACCGCGTGAAACCAAGATTCAGATGAAACGAATCCGCTGGATTCACCTGGTAATCCACCCGGTCGAACAGGTTCTCCTCATTGCCCTTGTCGTGAAGCGTATGGAATTCCGGCGGATCGAGGAAGCGCCCCGTGTTAAGGACATTGGCAGAGATAAAGTTGCCGGCCTTCTGCTTGCCGTATGCAAGATTGAAGCCCACATCCGCCGAGCCGAACGATCCGTACGATACATTCACCTCGCCGTGCGGCTCAGGATTTCCCATCCCCGAGCGGGTGGTCGCAACAATTACCAGCGACGTCTTGCCGCCATACTCAGCCGAAGGAGCACCCGGGATCACCTCCAGCGACTGGACCGAGTCCATCGGAATCTGGTTCGAAAATGCCTTCGACTGCTGGTCCGTGATGGGCTGCCCGTCCACACTGAACGAGTTCGAAGCATGGTCGCCCATGCCGTGGAACATGCCATTCGAATCGGCCGAGACCCCCGGCGACGCCAGCGTGACCACCGAACTGATCGACGACGAAAGACTCTCCAATGGAATCTTGGAGAACACATCGCGATCGACATCCGTATGTCCCACGGGGTCGGCCTCCACCATCTCGTTGCCGGATGTCGTGACTTCGACCGTCGTGCTCGCCGCGGCGATCGGCAGCGTCACGTTCGCCTCGACCGGGACAAACGATTGCAGTTCCACCGTCCTGGCAGATGGAGCCAGCGTGTCCGCAGTGACGTTCAGCCGGTAGGTGTTGAACGGAACATTCGCGATGCTGTACGAACCGGAAGCGTCGGTCTTCGCGGTCCGCGTGAACCCGCTGACGCCGTTCGAAAGGGTTACGGTCGCATTTGGCACGACCGCGCCGGAGGGATCGGTGACCGTGCCGGTGATGGTGCCCGCGTTGCTGGCCGTCTGGGTGCGAACCGGAGGACGCCGCGCAGGCGTGGTGGCTGGTGCCGCCGGTGTACCTTGCGCTCCCGCGCGAACCACCGCAATCATGCCGAATCCCGCCAGTGAAAGAAGTGCAATGTGTGTCGTTGAAATGCCGCGTCGTATCGACGTGTGCATAAGATGTCTCCCCTTTTCTGCTGTGTGCGCTCGGACCAACGTCGAGAGCATCTTCTCGAAAGCAGAAGGCGCCAGGGAATTTAGATGCCATGGATATTTTCTATGAGGAAAATCCGTCGGCGATTCAACCGGGTGCGGCTTCGAGAGGGATGCTCAGGCAGGGAAGAACGCAGCCGGGGGAGGCCGCGTGAACAGCGCAAACGCTGAAAGCATGAACGGCCGCGCGGCCAGCGGTTCCGTCTCCACCGCCGTAACCACCGCGACACCGGGCACATGTACCGGCGCCTGCTTCAGGTGTACGGCAACGTGCGCTGCTACACAGAGCGAGCAGTCAGAATGGCCTGCGGTGCGATCGGAATGGGTATGCGCAACCTGAACCGTGCCCGCGACCACCACCAGAAACACGCACGCCAGAGCGAGGAATATCCTCCACGATTGTCGACCGGAACTGCCAGTGCCCGATGTCGCGCCCATATACCCCATTAAGCCAACTATACCGCAGCGGCAGGGGCTCCTGCACGCGCGACCGCCGTGGGAGGCTAATCGCTCGGATTGATCAACCCGATAGCGTCAACCTGGGCCTCATGCCCCATGTTGATGATTTCCGCAACCCTGCTGAATTCCATGGACTTATCTGCCTTCACGAATATGGTCTTCTCGTGCCGGGCGGCGAAAATCTGCGCCAGACGAGGCTCAATCTCCGCTCTGGAAACCGAGTCCTGGCTGATCCGGTAGGAAGGCTCGCCGCCAGCGTTCGCCAGCACGGAAACCACAATCATCCCAAGCGGAGGCTCTGCCTGGGCCTTGGGAGGCTGAGGAATCAGCGCATCCAGTCCCTTCGGAGTCACCGGAACGATCACCATAAAGATGATTAGCAGCACCAGCAGAACATCGATCAGCGGAGTTACGTTGATCTCAGAAACAGCTATGCCGGTACCCACACCATTTGCCATGCCCATGAAGACCTCCAAGGCTACGGCTGCTCGGTGCGAGTCCGGCAGTAGAGTCCTTACAACTTCACAACTTCTTGCTTATTGGCCCGCTGCGATCTTCGGGGTGATCAAACCAATGTTGTCCACCTCGGCCTGGTGGCCCATATCGATCACTTCGGCAATCTTGCCAAAGTCCAGATCCGCGCCGCCCTGAACGAACATCACCTTCTCCTGGCGGGTCGCAAAGATCTCGGCCAGTTTCGGCTCAATCTGCGACTTGGCGAATGCGTCCTCATTGATCTTGTAGGAGGGCTCGCCCTTGCCGTTGGCCAGAACCTGCACCACAATGGTGCGATCGTTCTGAACGTCCTTGGTCTTGTCCTTAGGCGGCTGGGGAATCAACGCGTCCAGCCCCTTCGGCGTCACCGGCACAATCACCATGAAGATGATCAACAGCACCAGAAGAACGTCGATCAGAGGCGTTACGTTGATGTCCGAAACCGCTTTGCCTGTACCGCCACCACCGCCCATTCCCATCGCAAATCTCCTTATATAACTCGGCCGCGAGACTTCAGCTCCAACGGCCGCTACGGCTTACTTCTTGGTATCGTCCGCTTCGCGCTTTTCGGTCAAAAGCCCAAGATTGCTGACACCGGCTCCACGAATCTGGTCGACCACATCCATTACCTTGCCATAGTTGGCGCGAATGTCAGCACGCAGGAACACCTGTTTGTCGGTCTTGTTGGTCAGCTTCTCAGTGATCTTGGCCTGCAGCGTATCCACGCTGATCTGGTCAGCCCCAAGGAATGACCTTCCGTCGCGAGTCACCGCAACCGTAATTGCATCTTCCTTGTTGGCGTTCTCCATCACGATCGCCGCCGCCGCCTGAGGTAGATCGACGTTGACCTTGTTGTTCAACATGGGAGTAATGACCATGAAAATGATCAGAAGCACCAGCATCACGTCCACCATCGGTGTCACGTTGATGTTGGAGTTGACCTTCTTGCCTTCGTCGCGTTTGTTGATTCCCATAAGATTACTTTCCCGTCCGCTGTAATGAATACCGGCAACCGCCGTTTCGTTCCAACCCGACCACCGAGGTTCGTATGCCTCCGGAGGCCGTTCGCTGGCGGCCTCCGGAGCTTACGCTAACCGAGTGATCTCGACTTCTTTCCCTGCCGCTGTGGCAGGGAAATCCTGCTACATGTGGCTCTGCTTGATGAAGTAGTCCACCAGCTCGCTGGAGCTGTTGTCCATTTCAACGTCGAACGCTTCCACCTTGTTGGTGAAGTAGTTGAACGTCATAACGGCGGGGATAGCCACAAACAGACCGAATGCGGTCGTAACCAGAGCTTCCGAGATACCACCGGCTACTGCGCCGATCCCTGAGGTCTTCTGGGTTGCGATCGCCTGGAAGGCGTTCAGAATTCCGATGACGGTACCGAGCAGACCGATGAACGGTGCGGTCGAACCGATCGTCGCAAGTCCGCCCAGGCCGCGCTTCAGCTTGGCGTGAACAATCGCTTCCGACCGTTCCAGGGCGCGCTGCGAGCTCTCAACCTGCGCCTCGGTGATGCTGCCGCCCGAACCGAAGCTGCGGAACTCCTGCAGGCCGGCCGTGACAACTTCCGCGAGGTGAGACTTCTTGCTGCGGTCGCCAAGCTTGATCGCCTCGTCCAGACGGCCATCCTTGAGCGCTCCGGCAACCTTCGGCGCAAACTCGCGCGACTGCTTGCGAGCTGCGTTGAAATAAAGCCAACGGTCAATCATGACCGCCAACGACCAGATCGACATGATGAACAGGATGATTGCGATGGTGCGTGCGGGCCAGCCCATGTTGGTGATCAGGCCGGCAACCGAGAAGCTGACGCCTCCTGCACCTGCATCCTGAAACATGGCGAGCGACGCCGGAACGTGAGCGAAGTTTGCGAGATGAGCGAGAATCACTGGAATCTTTCCTCCTGATTTATAAAAACGTGAAACGGCATCGGGCTGACGGAATCATCAACATCGATCGATCTGATAGAACAAAAACCCGGAACAATACTTAGATCAAAAAACATCTGCAACAAGTAGGACGAACGGGCCAGTCTTTCGATTGCGAGGCTGGCCCGCCTAAACTCTGCGGAAACCCTCTGTCTAGCCGCCGCCGAAGGTGAAGTTCACATTGATCGTGGTTTCCACCTCAGTCGGATCGCCGTTCAGAATATACGGCTTGTAGCGCCAGCGCCGGACTGCGTCGAGTGCGCTGCTCTGCAACATCGGCGGACCGCTGATGACCTTCAAGTCCTCGATCGTGCCACCCTTCGAGATGATGGCATGGAGTATCACAACACCCTGAACGTGCGCTGCCTTCGCAATTGGCGGATAGACCGGATCAGGCCGCGAAATAATGTTGCCGGCAATAACGCCCTGCGATACCTTCACCGGACCAACCGGCTTCGGCGCAGGCCGCGCAACCACCATCGGAGGCGTGGTGGAGAGTCCAGCCAGGCCACCCGCAACGCCGCCAGCCTGGCCGCCGCTCATGCCCGACATTCCGGCCACGCCGCCCGCACTTGAGGGCGGAGGTGCGTCTTCTTTAACCATCTTGATGTCTTTAGGAATCTTGGTGGGCGCGTGCAGACCCTGATCGATCTCCGACACAATCTTCACCTGCTTGATAACCGCCGCTGGAGGGGGCGGAGGGGGGGGCGGGGGCGGCGGAGGAGGAGCAGTCAGCATCGCCGACATCATCTGGGTAGGCAGCGCCTCGGGATACAGCAGAGGAATCAGGATCAAAACGGCCAGGATCGAGAGATTCACAAGCGCTGTCAGCATCATCCAGCGACCGGTTTTGGTCTTCAGCTGACCACCGGATTCCATCATTGAGTCTTCAAACATGGACAGCCTCGCCAAAAAAGTGTTCTACCAAGCTTAGACACCAGCGCCAATCAGTTTGTTCCCAAAGCCAAAATCCCTCTGCCGGAATCCAAACCCGAAGCCGCAATCCAAAACACGGCAACGGCAGTCCCAACAAAGTATGATGCGTCCCGGAAAGCCGAAATACGCAGTCCGCAAATCTTATACGAAAAAACAAGTTTCAGGGAAGTAGTCCCACTTCGGCGTCGACCCGCGTCCCAATTCCTCTACGCTCGAGCCTTTTTGGCCGGCAGTGTGGCCACCTTGCCCTTGCTCTTTCTCCAGTCCTGGTAGGCCACCAGCATCGGCGCCGCAACCGCGATCGACGAGTAGGTTCCAATCACAATGCCAACCGTCAGCGCGAACGAGAAGCCGCGCAGCACAGGGCCCCCAAACAGCAGCAAACTCAGCACCGTAAGGAACGTCAGCCCCGAAGAGATAACGGTCCGGCTCAGCGTCTGGTTGATCGAGCGGTTCACCACGTCCGTCAGCGTCTCCCGGCGGCTCAGCGCCAGGTTCTCGCGGATGCGGTCGAACACCACAATCGTGTCGTTCATCGAGTAGCCAATCAGCGTCAGCACCGCTGCCACCACGGTCAGCGTGATCTCCTGATTGGTCAGGCTGAACGCGCCGATTGTGATCAGCGTGTCATGAAACACCGCCACCACCGCAGCTATACCGTAAATCATCTCGAACCGGAACCACAGGTAGATCAGCATCCCGGCCAGCGAGTAGAGCACCGCCATCCGCGCCTGGTTCACCAGCTGCTTGCCCGCCGTCGGCCCCACAATCTGCACGCTCGGCGTACCGATGCCGGAGTCGTGATAATAGCTGTGCAGCGCGTTCTGGACCGAGTTCAGCCCCTGGTTGTGTTCCGCGTCCGTCGCGCTCGACTGCGGCAGCGAGATCACCATGTCGTTGCCCGCCTGCCCAGCCACAGCCGAGATCCGCTGCGTCGTAAAGTTCTGCACGCCGCCCTGCTGCAGCGCCTGGCGTACATGCTCCACATCCGGCGGAGCATCGAACGGCACCGTGATCTGCGTGCCGCCCTTGAAGTCCACGCCCTTGGGGATGCCATGCCAGAACAGCATGCTCATTACGCCCGCTACCGAAAAAATCAGCGAAAAGCCGAGGAAATACCACTTCTTGCCCAGCCAGTCGATATTAACGTCACGAAACAGTTCCACTTGAAAACTCCAGTTCTTTCTTGCGGCATTCAACTAGCAACCGCTCTTAAATCGACAACTCCGCGGTGCGTCCCTGGCGTCCAAGATTCCACTCGAAGATCGTCCGCGAAACGAATACGGCAGTAAATAGATTGGCCAGAAGACCGAAGACCAGGGTGACAGCAAAGCCCTGCAC
>JALYIG010000290.1 GCA_030775885.1 Acidobacteriota bacterium
GCCTGGGATTGCTGGCGGCTTCTGGACTAGCGAACTTTCTGCTGAAAACGATAGCGGAGTGGACGGTCTGCCTGCTTCTGGTTCGGATTGCTGGATCGGCGAGGACTCGATTCAATCTCTGGCTCACCATGTTGCTTGGCTTCCTGGCGCAATGGGTCTGGATGGGAGCGCGGATCGTGCGCGCGGTTTTTCCCGCCCTGGGGGTTGTCGGGCCGTCAGCCGGCGGCACTGCCCATGCGGCGCGGATCGCCGTTGCGGAAACGTTGGCCGGAAGGGTTGCACAGGCGATGGTGGTGCTGTTGGTTTGCTACGTTGCGGTGCTGGCTTGGCGGGTGCTGGGGACTGCGGCGGCGCGTGTGAGGTTGGCTCGCGCCATGCGGCACAAGCGTGCGCCTGACGGGTTGATGGCGAGGTCATTTCGGGAAGCGCTCGACCAGGTTGGATTCAGAGCGAAGCTGCGCGAGTGTGAACTGTGGGTGCTGCCCGGGCTGCCTTCGCCGGCGACGCTGGGATGGTGGCAACCGCGCGTGATCGTGCCTTCGGTGTGCCAGACCCAGGATGCGGCGGAACTTATGGCGGTGTTCTGGCATGAGCTCAAGCATGTGGAGCGGCGCGACGCGCTTTGGAATGCGATGGTGCGGGTATGCCGCAACGTACTGTGGTTTCATCCGTGCGTGCATCACGCGATCGTTGCCTTGAACGCGCAGCGGGAGCTGGCTTGCGATGCGGCGGTGGTGCAGGAACATCCGCAGAGCCGCGACGTGTACGCGACCTGCCTGGTGCGGTTTGCGCGGGCCAGGGACCTGGCGCCGGAGCCGTCGGTGGCGGGCATTGAGATGGCATCGAATGCTGCCCTGCTGACGACGCGGGTGCAGTCGATTTTGAGCGAGGCGCAGCGCACCAGCCAGTTTGCGACAGTGCTGCGGGCGGCGGCGAGCTTGCTTCTGGTCGGCGTGATGGCGGCGACTGTGCCTGCGTTGAATATTCTCTTTGCCGAAGCAGTGATTGGACCTGCGATGAGGCTTCCGGTGGTGGCCGATGTGCATTCGGTCGATAAGAAACGAGCGTTGAAGCCTGGGGGCGCGAAGTCGCAGCGCGCAGGCGTGCTTCCGTCTGCGGATGGCAATGCGACCGCCCTCGCCTCAGTTGGGATGCAGCATGACGACGATCTGGCTGCGGAGCATCGCGCCGGGATGGATGTGCTGACGGAGGCCACTGGAATGGATGGGGCGGGCGGGGGCGAGATTCGAGTTTCGAGGTTGAGCGGCGGGGCTCCTGTACGTGGTACTGCCGCGCAATCGACCGCGACGTGGACCTCGATTGCACTCGACGCGGCCGAGCGGATGGGCCCGCTGATGAGTGGCCGCGGCAACGACGATCACCACTGAACCAAAGCACCTGAAAAACGTAAAGTTCGCTCCAGCCTTCTCCGATAAGGGAAGAGTGAGGTTTGGCGGCTAGCATCCGTGCGCCAGACTCCTGGATACGCGGTCGGTTCGGATGACGCGCGCAGAGGATGTTTCGATGAGTTTAGCGAGGTTAGGTCTTAAGCCGAAGATTGCTTTCGGGTTCGGCTCTCTGCTGGCGATTATTGCGTTGATTGGCGTGGTGGGCTACCGCGCGGCGGTGTTGAACGAACAGCTTGCGCAGGAGGCGCGGGAAGACGCGCGAATGATGGAGCAGGCGCACGAAATGCTGGAAGCCTTCCTGCTGCAGAGGATCGGCACACGCGACGTGCTGATGGGCCGGGATCAGGAGACCACCCACCTGTTCGAACATGGAGAGGCAGACTTTAGAGATGCTACGGACAAGTTGAAGCCGCTGCTTTCGACGGATGCATCGCGAGGACTTTACGCGAAGGTCGAACTGACTGCCGCAGACTACCTGCGCCGCAATGAGAAGGTAGTGGCTATGTACCGGAGCGGAGACGCGGCTGGGGCGTTAGGAATATTCAAGGCTCCTGGGGCGCTTGCCGTCACCAGCGCGATGAAAGATTCGTTGAACGACCTGACTTCGCAAATCGAGGCGGACCGGCACGCTGTGCTGGCTGAGCAGGTCGATTTCAATATGTCGGCGAAACGCATGGTGCTGCTTCTTGCTCTGGGAGGTCTTGCTCTGGGATTGGGGATCGCCTATCTGACGGCGTATTCGATCGTGCGTGCAATTCGCAGAATGCTGTCGATGATCGATACTGTGTCTTCCAACAACCTGATGGCAGGCGACATGGAGGTAAGCAGCGGCGACGAGATGGGCAAAGCCGCACATGGACTGAACAAGATGAAGAACAGCCTGCGCGATTTGATCCTGGCCATCGCATCGACGGCGGAGGAAGTTTCCGGTTCCAGCCGGGACATATCGGCGACCGCATCGCAGGCCGCGGGCAGCGCGGAAAACCAGAAGCAGCAGGTGGAGCAGATCGCGACGACGATGCAGGAGATGGCAGCGACCGTTCGCGAAGTATCGCACCATGCCATTACCGCGGCTCGCTCAGCGGAGAGCGCGGCCAATACCGCACGCGATGGCGGCGGCATTGTGGACGACGTACTGGACCGGATGCGAGGCATTGCACAATCGGTGGGAGAGTCGGCTGCGAAGATTGAGCATCTGGGGAGCAGGTCGAACGAGATTGGCAGGATCGTTGGGGTGATTGACGAGATCGCCACCCAGACCAACCTGCTGGCTTTGAATGCGGCAATCGAGGCCGCCCGCGCCGGGGAACAGGGACGAGGATTCGCTGTCGTCGCGGGTGAGGTGCGAAGGCTCGCCGAGCGGACTACTGTAGCGACGAGGGAGATCGCTGGTGTGATCGAGAGCCTGCAGACCGTCACTGTGGATGCGGTACGGCAGATGCGGTCCGGAACGGCGGCGGTGGAACATGGGGTCGAGGTCGCAGGGTTGGCGGGTGAATCCATCAAGAAGATCATTCGCGAAGCAGAGAACGTGGGGATGATGGTGGCGCAGATTGCTTCTGCGGCGACACAGCAGGCGACCGCGACTGAGGAGGTGAACGCAAGCATGGTTCAGATCAGCGAGCTTGCGGCCGATGCCGCGGAAGGGTCGCAACTTTCAGCGAAGGCGTGCGGCCAACTCTTCGACCAGGCCCTTGGACTGCAGACCATGGTGGATCGATTCGAGGTGGGGCAACGCAAGAGAAACGAGACGGTGCCCGCAGTTGAGCACTGGGGACATGCTGCTTGACCGGGATAGAGTGAGTGGGGCCGGGCCAGGCTAGCGTCCGTGGGAGGGATCGGGTGAGTTAGAGACGCTGAGGTCGATCCGGAAGTTTGGCACACCCGGGGCGTAGCAGTTATTATCGGCGGCGTAGGTTGCAGCGCACGCTCGGGCGAAGGAGGTGCGTGGAGATTGCGCGAACTGCCAGGCGATCGCATTGGGGGTTCCGCTGAGATCGATTGCAGGCGGGCTGGCGGGCCGGACCACGCATCCCGGGGCGGGCGGGCAGGCGTCCTGTATGACCCAGAAGGAGATTGGGTGGAGGTGTTTTGCGGCAACGAGTGCGCGCAGATCTTGGATTGTGGTGATGATTTGAGGCTTGCCGTTGGGGCCTTTGCCGTTGGGAACGGGATGGCCGCTAGCGTAGACACCTGACCGATAGGTGGAATCGCCTACTGCCTCAGTCCACGCAAGCAGGTACTCTGCCTGCTCGGGAAGCATCCCTCCGCCCTCCTCCTGGTCGAGGAAAAGAATGGTTCGCGGAGGAAATCCTTCGCGCCTGGCGGCCGCGATAACGATTGCGGCGTCTGCGCGGCCGAACGACGCGGGGGACTTCCCGGACTTGCGCGAAGCGAGTATCTCTTTGTCGAGGCGTCCATTGGCGACGACCAGGAAGCCGAAGCCGTTACGCAGAAGGATGCTGCGTTTTCCGATCCATGGGTTGTGATCTACGAGGGGAGGATTGGTGAGCCAGTATCCCGCAAAGGCAAACTGTTTGTGCAGTGCGGGAAGCAGGTCATCGCCGGGATATTCGTTTGCGTCGAAGCCCAGGTAATTCTTCGGCGATGCCGCCGTAGATTTCTGCGGGACAGGCCGCTGTGCCCGGGCCGGACCAGGAGCGAGTAAGACTGTGAGCATGACAAGGGCCGGGGTCGAATTGAAGAGGCGCATTGGAGATTGGATGCGAATGCAGCAATTATCATGGAGTTCGTGGGAGCTTATCAAGTTCGCAACACTGTGCTCCCTTGATTGCCAGACATTCAACGAGGAAAAGCGCAATGAGCGAGACCGAGCAGCTTCGCGAAGTGGATTCAAGATATCCCATCGGGCCGTTCAAGCGGCCTGGAACGATCACCCCGCACGAACGTATGGTGGCAATCGCGGCACTGGCAAAGATGCCGGGCAAGTTGAGCGAGGCGGTGAATGGCCTGAATCGCAGTCAACTGGACACACCCTACCGGGAGGGTGGCTGGACCGTTCGCCAACTGGTACACCACATCGCAGACAGCCACATGAATGCGTTTGTGCGCGTGCGTCTGGCGTTGACGCAAGATTGGCCAACCATTGTGCCGTATGACGAGAAGGCCTGGGCAATGCTGCGCGACTCGGCCGCGCCGGTGAATTGGTCCGTAGGGCTCATTGAGAACCTTCATGCGCGCTGGGTGATGCTGCTGGAATCGCTCAATGAGGAACAGTGGCAGCGCGGCTTCAAACATCCGGAACGCGGAGACAGCACCGTGGAGTTCACGACCCTGCTGTACGCCTGGCACTCACTCCACCATGTGGCCCACATTGCGCGACTGCGCGAGCGGGAGGACTGGTAATGGCCGAGGGTCGATTGGCGGAGACAGAGAAAGAGATTGCGCGCTGCTTTCGTGTGATGGCGCATCTGCGGCCGTATTTGGTGGAAAGCGAATTTGCCGGAAGAATTCGGGCACAGCAGGCGCAGGGGTACCGCCTGGCGTTCCTCGACGATGGGGGCGACGTGGTGGCGGTGGCCGGATTTCGCGTGATGGAGATGCTGGCCAGCGGACGCACGCTGTACGTGGACGACCTGGTGACGGACGAGGCGAAGCGTTCCTTGGGACTTGGCAAGACGATGCTGGACTGGCTCGAAGAGTACGCACGCCGGGCCGGGTGCGAAACGTTCAGCCTGGATTCCGGCACACATCGTCAGGAGGCGCATGCGTTTTACTTCCGCGAACGGATGCGCGTGACCAGTTTCCACTTTGCGAAGATGCTGAAGTAGCCCGGGGCGGCGCTAGCTGAAGATCTCGTGATCGAGCAGGTCGAGCACGGATTCCATGCGGTCGAGGCCCCAGGGAACAGAAAGCCTCCACGCGCTAGCCTGCTGCATGACGTGCGCACACTGCTGGAAGAGGCGAGATTTATGACCGGCGAGCGCGGGCACGTATCCGGCATAGGTGAGTTCCATGAGGCCGGCGATTCCGTCCAGCAAGGGAAGCGGCTGCAGTGCAGGCTGGGCCTGCGGATCCGGATCTCTGCCGAGAAAGATGATGTGATTCAGAGGGTGTGGGAGTGGCTCGCCGAGAGGATCATTGAGAAAGAGACGGAACTTATCGTCGGTGCTGTAGACGCGGTTCGCTTGCTGTGGCGTCTGGCCCAGATACTGCAGGCTCTGGTCCCACAATTTGAGCCAGCCGGCGACAGGGATGACACAAAGCTCGTTGGCGTGGTCCTCCAAAAGGCAGATGTCATCGGAGACTACGCGAAGTCCGCGTGCCCGAAGACAGGCGGCGAGCGTCGATTTGCCTGCGCCCGAGTCTCCCAGGAATGCCGTGACCGATCCCGCGAATTCAACTGCGCTGGCGTGGAGCGGCAGCAATCCATTTTGATGGCACAGGGCTCCGAAGCACGATCCGAGCAGGTAGGTTGTCACGTTCTCGATTGGGGTGTCCGGCACAATTTCAAGACGGATCTCGTTGCCATTGCGAACGCAGTAGCGGGCCGTCTCGGGTATGTCCAGCAGGTATTCGTCGGCGGCAACATAGCAGCCTGTGCCGATGGGCACGGCACCGGGAATTGTCGTCGGAACTTCGCCGATGCGAATGCTGACCTGCTTGTCCCCTGGGCCCGTCGACGCGCGGAGTTCAGGTATATCGATCTCCGATTCAAAGCGAAAGGGTCCGAGATAAAAGACGAAGTTGCGAGCTGGACCTTGGGGAGTGAGGCTGCTGGTGGGCACGGACTCATTTTACTCACCGCGGTTGCCACCGCCCGCGATTGAAGCTTGAAGCACGCTTGTAGATGGAGTAGCGTTTTGCCCATGCCGTCCAGAGTAATTTCCGGCCCGTCCAAATCGGGACCCGAACAGACCATTGAACAGATCGCAGGCGCGCTCGGAGAATTTCTCGGCGAACATCCTAACTCGGTGGTGCTGGAAGACGGCAAGATTCTGTTCGACATGCGAACTGCGAAGTATTCGTTGACCACCGAGCATGGACGATGCGCGCTGCAACTGTGGAGTGACGAGCGGAATGTCGTGCGCCGTGTGAACAGCGCGGTGGAACGCGGCACTCCGCTGGATCGCGCGCTGCGGATGACGACTCTGCGCTTCGGGCAGACTCGCCCGGGGATGATGGAGCTTCTGGCATTCCGCGACCGGAGGACTC
>JALYIG010000291.1 GCA_030775885.1 Acidobacteriota bacterium
CGAAGGAATCGCCCATAGGTAACCGGGTCGGACGCCGCAGTGGTAATGAGAATGTAATTTCTTTGTGCAAAGTGTGGTCGGACCGCGAGAAAAACAGTATGTTTGGAAGAAGTCCCCGGAATGCTTCCGCCCTAATCACTGAGACACGAGAATCTGGAGATCCATGGGAACTGGCACACTACCCGCGCTTTCGAGAAATAGAAGGACTGTGCTGCTTGCCTTGTTCGCGGCCACCGGACTGCTGATACTTACAGGTCCCGGTCCGGCGGCGATCATGGGCTACCTGGCGGGCAAGGGACCGGGGTTCGGCACGCAGCTGGGTCAGCGCGATTTGCGGTTCTCACTGATCGCGGACACGTTTGCGTGGCTGACTTGCCTGGTTGTCGCGCTGTTTGCGGGAAGGCTGGCGCACCGTTTGCGCGACCGCGTGCCGTTCCGCTCAACGTTGTATGTTCTGGGGTTTTTCCTTGCGTATTTTGGATTGCTGCGGATGGTGGGTTACGCCACCTTGTGGAGCCCTCTGGCACGTTTGAGCCCGGAACTGCTGAAGATTCGTGCGGCGGCCTCGGTGGTCGTGGCGATGAGCGTGGCCGTACTGTTCCCGTATGTGCGGACGATGATCCGGATGGTGATTGCGGGGAGTAAGGACCACGAAAAATTTGTGGTGGCGGCAGAGAGCAGCCTGGATGCTTTCTACATAATGGACAGCGTCCGCGATGACGCGAACAAGATTACAGACTTCCGCTTCTCCTATGTGAACGCGAACGGAGAACAGAGGCTCGGACGCACGCGCTCGGAACTGATTGGCCTGAAGTTGTGCGAGGTACTTCCCTACCTGGAGAACACCGACATTCTCGACCGGTTCAGGGTGGTGGTGCAGACGGGCATGCCGTTTACGTTGGAACACCAGGTGGTGATCGAAGGGGTTGATCCGTACTGGATCGTGATGCAGGTGGTGAAACTGGGAGACGGAGTGGCGGTGACCAACCGCGACGTGACCGAGGAGCGCGCACGCCAGCACCAGATCTCCGACCTGAACGAGTTTACGCAGTCGATGATCGAGAACGCGCCGTTCAGCATTATCGCCACGGATCCGGCGGGAACGGTGACGGCGATGAACCCGGCGGCCGAGAGCCTGACGCTGTACCGCAAACACGAGTTGGTGGGACAACACTCAGTGGTGCTACTGCACGATGCGGCAGAGATGAGCGCGCGTGCGGTCCAGTTGAGCAAGGACCTGAACGAACCGGTGCAGGCTGGCTTCAGCTCCCTGATCGCTCGACCAAGGCAGGGCCAGACCGACGAGCACGAGTGGACCTACGTGCGCAAGGATGGGTCGCGCATCTGGGTGAACCTGGCGATGACCGCGTTGAAGACCCAGGAGGAAAAGATTGCTGGATACCTGGGAATTGCGTTCGACATAACCGAGCGCAAGAAGCTTACCGAGTATGTCAACCACCTGGCGCATCACGACCAGTTGACGGGGCTTCCGAACCGGGTGCTGCTGGATGATCGTATGCGGCAGGCGATCCAGCGGGCGAAACGCAACCGGCACAAGGTCGCGGTGTTGATGGTGGACGTGGATTACTTCAAGCGCATCAACGATTCGCTGGGGCACACGGCGGGCGATGCGCTGCTGGACGCAATTGCGAAGAAGTTGTGCTCAGCGGTGCGGCAAACCGACACGGTGGCCCGTATGGGCGGCGACGAATTTGTGATCGTGATGCCGGAATTTCGCGACGAACGGGATGCGGAGCGCTGCGCGGAGGCGATTATTCAGAAGGTTTCGTCGCCGACAATGCTGAATAATCGCGAGGTCAACGTCACGGTCAGCGTGGGCCTGTGCGTGTTTCCCGACTGCGCGCACGATGCGGACAGCCTGTTGAAGAATGCGGATGCTGCACTGTACGAAGCGAAGGAAGGCGGGCGCAACTCGTTCCACGTGTTCAACCAGAGCATGGTGGTGGCGACCGCGGACAAACTGGAGTTCGAGCATGACCTGCGGCATGCGCTGCTTAACGGCGAGCTTTCGCTGCACTACCAGCCGCAGGTGTCGTGCGTTACGGGCGAGGTGATTGGGGTTGAATCTCTGCTGCGGTGGAACCATCCGCGGCGCGGGTCGATACCGCCGGCGCAGTTTATTCCTCTGGCGGAGGCGACCGGTTTGATTGTGCCGATCGGAGAGTGGTCGATCCGGACAGCATGCCACGAAGGCAAGGAGTTGCAGGACGCGATGGGGCGTGAGTTGGTGATCGCGGTCAACCTGTCGCCACGGCAGTTCCGGCAGAAGAGTCTGACGGCGCAGGTGGGCATGGCTCTGAAAGAGTCCGGCCTGCCCGCGCGAAGCCTGGAGATCGAAATCACCGAGCAGACTCTGATGTCCAACTCGGTGACGACGAATGAGACGCTGATGCAACTGCGCAAGCTTGGCGTAAAGATAGCGATCGACGATTTCGGGACCGGGTTCTCAAGCTTCTCGTACCTGCTGCAGTACGAGGTGGACCGGTTGAAGATCGATCGCAGCTTTGTGAACCGGTCTGCGGATGACCCGAATGCGGCGGCGATTGTGCGGGCGATCATCTCCATGGCGCACGGACTGAATTTGAGAGTGGTGGCCGAGGGTGTGGAGACAAACGGCCAACTGGACTTCCTGCTGCGCCGTCGATGCGATGAGGCACAGGGCTTCTACTTTGGTAAGGCCGTGCCGGCGGGAATGGTGCGCGAGGCGGCGCGGCAGATCTCGATTCAGCGGGAATCGGAACAAGACAGGGCGATCGCGTAGGTCGGTTGTTTTTGCGAATTTGCTTAGCGTGAAAATTCTTTGCTGCGGATGAGTGAAACTACCGATTCAAGGGCTGCTGCCCATGTGTCGGAGGCGGCCTGGGTCTCGATACCGAGCGCCTTGACGTAGAGGCTGAGCGCATAGCCCTGCTGTGGTCCATCGAGATCGATGAGGGCGGGGCGCAGGATGCAGTCGAGGGCAGCGTGGGGATGATCGAGTGGGGCCGCGAGACGAGCCATCCGGCGCAGCATCTGCTCATGCTGCGGGAACGACGTGAAGAGCGAGCGCTCGCGGGCGACCAGGTCGATATAGCTGGCGAAGCCGAACGAAGCTTCAGCGGCAGGGATATCAAGGTTGATCTGCAGATGCTCGAGTTCCCCGGCGTCGAGGGTCCAGGCGTCGCACTTGGCGGTGAAGACGGGTGAGCGCGTCGCGTTGAGCGCGCGCAGGGCCTGCATCAGGGGGGGGTGATGCTCGGCTTCCGGGATGCCGTCGAAGTCGTACGGATTGGCGCGGAGGTCAACGAAAGCTGCCGTGCCGTCGGGATCTTTCCATGGAACGACGAGGACAGGGTCCTCGGAGGTACATTCAGCGGACCACTCGGCGAGCATCAGTCCATCATACTAAGCCGGAGCGAATTGGGAGGGTATCGGACACTGGATCGCCGTTGCGCTTCCAGTCCGAAAAGGCTACGACATAGAGCAGGATGAGATTCATGACGGGGACCACGGCGAGAACGCTGAGGAGGGGAGTGAAGCCCGCCTTCTCCAAAATCTTCCAGCACGGGACAATAATCACAGAACCCCAGACCAAAAAGATGATAGAGAGGAATACCAGGTGCGATGCGGTGAAGAGTTCCATGGCCTTTATCTCCGTTCTCTAACTTCGCGTTCATACTACGCCTTGTCGCTCGCTGTATAGAGAACAAAGCGGACGGAGGTCAGGCGTGGCTCAGGAGGAAGCGGAGGAGGGTGGCCTCAGCCCAGTATCCATCGTCGCCACACGCGCGATTCGGCGGAGAGAGGAAGGCGCAGTGGCCGCCGTGTTCGGTCTCGAGCAGGGTGATGTGGGGATTGGCTGCGATGGCGGCACGCGTCTCCGGCGTGATGGTGACGAAGGGATCGTCGAGTGACTGAATGATCAGCGCGGGCACGGCGATGCGGTCGACGAAGCGGGCGGCGGCGGCGCGATAGTAGTAGTCCTCTGCAGAAGCGAAGCCGGAGTAGAGGGCGGTGATGCGGTGGTCGAAATCGCGCAGGGAGCTGATACCGGTGGCGCGGTTTGGATCGAAAGCGCGCGGGAAGAGTCGCGCCTTATGGCGGAATCTCTTAAGCAGGGCGCGCAGGAAGCGACGCTCGTAGAGGCGGTTTTCAGGGCGATGCAGAGCGTTCGCGGAGGGGCCGAGATCGATTGCGGGGGAGACTCCGATGACGGAATGGAGTTGAGGCGGTGCATCTGCGCCAAACTCGCCGGCGAGTTTGAGCACGAGGTTGCCGCCCATGGAGTAGCCGATGAGAGCGATGCTCTGGAGGCGCTCGCGGACGAGGTAGTGATGCATCACAGCCCCTACGTCTCCGGAGAGGCCGGAGTGGTACAGCGTGGGCGTGAGGCGCGCCATCTCGTAGTTGCGGCCGCCGCAGTTGCGCATATTCATGCGGACGACGTTGGCGCCGGCGCGCCACAGCTTATTCGTATTGCCGACGACGTATTGCGAATCGGCGGAGCCCTCCAGGCCGTGCACAAGGATCGCGGTGGGACACCGGGCGCGGACCTCCAGCGGCTGCCAATGGCATAGACACAGGACTTGCGAAGCGATCTGCGCACCGCTGGCAGGCGAGACTTCGACACGCTCAGCAATGGGCGCGGGCAGGCTGTTGGTGCGGGGAAGGAAATTTCCAAGGATGGTCTGCAGGTGACCGTTGCTCAGAAAGCGGCGAGGCGTGAAGGACTGCGCACTGGGCAGATGCAGGGAAGTTGTTTGATCGTCGCAGCTTTTATCGGCGATGACTTTGCCGAGGCTCATCGCTTCCCTGCTGCCGCGGCGCAGGCGTTGAGAAATTGAACGGCATTGAGAGCTCCGGCGGGCTCGTCCTCATGCTTGAAGTAGACATACACGTCGCGATCGGCACCCACGGCAGTGAATTTTTCTGCGAAGGCTGCGATTTCGGTCCCGGTGTATCCACCGCTGGAACGCAAACGATAGCACGCGTGAGTGCGGGCGCATTGAACTTCAGGAGTGCGCAGATCGTCGCTCTCCGCAATGCAGAGCGCGGCATTGTGCAGGCGTAGAACGGCGTAGGTCTCTTCCGTAAACCAGGACTGGTTGCGGAACTCGAAGGCCACCAGGGGTGGGTCTGGACGGGCAAACGCAGCGGCCGAAAGGAAATCCGCGAGCAGCGCGGGGTCGGCTTTAAAGTTGGGCGGAAGCTGGAAGAGCAGCGGGCCGAGTTTGCCGGCGGCGCGGATGGGTTCGAGCACATCGACGAAGCGGCCAACGATTTCTTGACAATCGCGCAGGCGGCTGAAGTGGGTGATGCGCTGCGGCGCTTTGAAGCTGAAGCGAAAATCCGCGGGCGTGGCGGCGATCCATCCTGCAAGCGCGGACGCCGTGGGGAACGCGCGGAAGGTGTAGTTGACCTCGACGGAGTTGAGTTGCGTGGAGTAGTGCTCGAGGAAGCGCTTGGCAGGCAGGCCTGCTGGATAGAAGGCAGGCTTCCACAGCGGATAGGCCCAGCCGGAGGTGCCGGCATGGATATGTTGGGGGCGGTCCGCTAAGGTGGGGATGGCGCTCGCCGCATCCGGTGCAGATGCGGCCGATACCTTGGCTGCGGGCGCTGCGGGCGGCTGTGGTGACTTGGATGAGCGGGGCAAGGTGGACTCGGCAACTGTGCTCGAACGGCGCGAGCGTAATCGAGTGAGAATTGGGGCGGCTAGTGGGTTTCGAACCCACGACATCCGCTGCCACAGAGCGGCGTTCTGCCACTGAACTATAGCCGC
>JALYIG010000292.1 GCA_030775885.1 Acidobacteriota bacterium
CTTTTCACCATCCCTGCGCCTCTACCCCGCCCAGCGCCTTGCGACAGATTGTCCATCGCCAGATGGATGGTGTCGGCCTGTGGATACCTGGCAGCGATCTCCACCAGGCAATCGGCGAACTGTTGCGCCAGCAGCGGTTCGGAGTTGGTTTGGTAAAGTGCCGCCCCGCTTTGGGTCGGACACCTCAGAAGACGTTGGCCGCGCCGCGCCGTTCGTACACCGAGTCGAGCCAAGCGATCCGTCCCGGCGGCATCGGCCGCGGCAGCCGGACATAGACGTCAGCACCACAGGCTTCTCATCCACACAGCCGCCGGGTTCCCCTTCCGATAGAGGTTTTCGTAAATCTTGAGCAGTCCTCCATGCGGGCGGTGTACTCTTCATTCAGTTCCGCGATGCACCACATTTCTTTCCCGCCACAGCTTCAGTTCGCGACTCTGAAGCAGATGAGGATCGTCTCGCGGCCCGCCTGCGGTGCCAGCTTCCGCTTCACCGCTTCGGTGGTGACCAGCGCACGCTCCACCGCGCTTCGCCAGTTGGATCACAGCATTCTGGTGGTGCTTCATAGCTTCCGCGAGCAGACTGTTGAGCTTGGCGATCTGCTGGTCAAGGCAACTGCTGTCGTTCCGGTTGGAGCGCATGCATTTGCCGGTGCATGGGCTGCGATCTTCCCGTCAATGCTTCGACCAGCTGCTCTTTGGGACACTTCAACCGATCATCTCCCAGCAGCGCCGGTCTTACCTTTGGCCAGAGTATGGAGGATACGAAGACCGCTCGATCCGAACAAATCGGTGACGTGTGCCGTTTCGATAAGCGGCGCAACTCAGTTGGCATCGTGGTGAAGCGCCGGCGCTCCTGCTTCGACTCCGGCATGTGTGCATTCGCGACTACAACCATCAAAATCTTCGTGTAAACGTCTATTCCCGCAACCTTGTTGGCCATGGCAACCTCCTAGCGGGGAAGCGGCAGGAGTCGTACGCACGATATCTGACACTGTAACGAGCTGCCAACTCTCCTTACGGGATCATTGGCGCGACACAGATTGCTTCAAACACGCATCCCACGCCAGACTCCTAGACGACCTCGACCAATCGAGAGTGTGTCCGGTTCTTGCCGTTCCTCGCCAACCCAATCATAAGCGTAAGCGGCTAAGATCGAATTTTCATTTCTATTGGTGGGCCGTATGCCCATGCGAACTCCTAGTCTAGAGAGAGAGCCGAACATTTCTCTGGCCCACGAAGAACGGTCCGTGCTAAGGTACCGGGAAGAATTCAGAAGAACCAATATCGTTCGAGCTAAAGGGATTCGCCTCCGCTCAGCTCAAACTTGTTTGGGCCATTGCACAAAACTCGGACGATCACCATTCGCGAGATGGGTCATCGATCATTAGCAATCCTGGGTGCTCACTCGATCATCGAAGGATTTTAAGCCGCATTTAATCATGATTCTCATCAGTTAATACCACGATTTGACCAATAATGCGGCTTCTCTTAACTTCCATCTACACTGGGAGTACAGTTTGATCATAGTTCGCTTGGCCCTCAGTTTTGTCTAAGTCCAATATTCTCTGATCGTGTAAGCAACTTAACCGGGCTCAACGTAAGGCGTTACGCTCGTAGCTTGTGGTGCAGAGGGCTGGTGTCCGAAGTAGCCATTAGTCAACCAACATGCAAGAATAGTCCCGAGTATCGCGCGACCGCAGTTCATTTGCTTGATCTCGGTCGAACACCTCTCGGCCTCGGCGGACGCCAAAGAGAATCGTGTTCTCGTCGTTGAAGTTCGCAGTTCTTATGCTGCATTGATGGATGATTGTTGCCGACACTATTGGTTCTTGAGGGAGACTAATGCAGCTTGGTATAGTTGGACACGGATTTGTTGGAAAGCATCTAGAACAGATGTTTGTTTCCAGTGGTCAGCGCGTAATTGTGTTCGACAAGTATGATCCCAAGCTTTGTGGCCGTTCCGTGCAGAGTAAAATTAACGATTGCGACCTAGTGTTCGTCGCCGTCCCTACGCCAGGAAAAGAGGACGGGGCCTGTGATACTTCCGCCGTTGAGGAAGTAGTCGCATGGGTGCAGCCTCCGATGTGTCTCAAATCTACTGTTGTTCCCGGGACAACAGATAGGCTAATCCGGACCTACAATAAGCAGCTAGTTTTCAGCCCCGAGTATGTCGGAGAGACCCCGTTTCATAACTCGAAGCACTCGTTTCTGCCAGACCTTGTGGCATTGGGAGGAGACCGGAGTGTCTGCGAGGCTTTCTTGAAAGCACATCAGCTCGTCTTGGGTCCGCAGCCACGCTACTTCGTCACTGACGCCGTCACTGCAGAGCTTGCAAAGTACATGGAAAACTGTTTCTTCGCCACTAAAGTGTCTTTTGTAGCACAGTTCTATTTGTTGGCCGCACACTTTGGCGCGGACTTCGCAGAGATGCGAGAAATCTGGCTTGCCGATAGTCGAGTCGGACGCTCGCACAGCGCGGTGGTTGATCAATTAGGTTTTTCGGGGCGATGTCTTCCCAAAGACTTGGCCGCCATTATTACCGAAGCCGTCAGGAGCGGCGGTGATGCATCATTCCTGGAGGGTGTTCAAAAATTCAACAGTGAACTCAGACGAAAATAACTGACGAAGATCCAACGGGCAGTGAACGAAGTTATATAAGCATGGAAGAATTAATCCGTCTGGATCGGGTCAGATAGTTGCGCACCGGAAAACAGGTGCCTGTGCGTGGAGACGAGCGGGTTTGAGGAGGGGATGTTCAGCGATATATCGTTGGAGCGGAGGTGCGCCTTGATTATCCGTTGCGAGCGGTTCGCAAACTGACGGGCGCTGTATCGCGTTTCGTTGTATGCGGACTCAAGTCGTCCATCGATAGCGCGGGAGTACGTTCTGCGGGCTTTGTTGTTGCAGGTGTTCTATTCGGGGCGTTCGGAAGCGGCTGCTTGTCGAGCCGACCGACTGCAACCTTCTGGTCCGGTAGTTCGGGAGCCTGAGCATGGAGGACATACTGTGGACCCATTCAGTATTTTCGAACAACCGTGATCGGCTGTTGACCTCTGATGTGGCGCAGCAGTTCTTCGCCGAGGTGAGCCGGCAGGCGAATCTGTTCATGAGTACGCTCTCCTCCTTTCAATGTGTGTCGATCACTGGCTCCAAGTTCGTCTCGCACTGCAGGTGGGCAAGTAAGAACGTATGATCTTGCGAGTGCCTGGGCGGCCCTGCGTAGCATCGCCGCTCCGGTTGTCTCGCAGCAGTCTGCATCGGAAAGACGAGGAGCCGAAGTCGATGGCGCACCGGCAGGAGAAATCAGACCTCTTTATACCCGGGGTGACTTTCTCCCAGCGATTCACAAAAATCCGGGGATGTTGCAACCGGGTCGCGATGGCGCCTACGAAGCCATCGTGTGGTGTAAGATATTGCAACGTCCATTGCGATGATGCGGCCGGTTCGCCGTCGACGTGGATGAGGTGTGCGGGCTCGTCGAGCGAAACGGAGAATCGCTCGAGGGGATAGGATAAGCCGTCACCCAGCGCTTTGACGAAGGCTTCCTTGCGCGTCCAGCAGCGAAAGAAGGCTTGGTATTGGATTTCAGGGGCAAGTGCTTCCAATGCCTTTAGCTCGGAGATTGAAAAAGTGGAACGGGCAACCTGGAGCATGTCTGGCAAAGGTCGCACCGCTTCAACATCGACGCTCAGTGCTGTGGTAGTGCAGAAGGCGAAGAGTGCTCGATTTTCGGAATGGGAGACATTAAAGTGGATCGGATCACCCGCCAGCGAGGGCTTACCTTTGGGACCGTAGTTGAAGACGACGGTATTTAGGGAGAGTGTCCAAGTAGCGGCCAAGCAGAATTCTCAGAATGCCGCGGGCAGCGATAAAGCGATTGCGGTGCAGGCCAAAGCGGAATTGTGCCGCGCGCCGATGCTCGTCATGCGAGAGAGTGGCAAACCATTTGTGTAATTGGGGTATCTCCGCAGCGAGTGATGCATGGAGGACCTGGATGCTGCCCTGGAAAGGTGTGGAGAGGAACGTCGTCGTTTTGGGCTCTTGACTAACGAGGCGGCCTTCCACAATCATATATCTGTTTTTCCACGCTTTCTACCACAGCGAACTTCAAAGTTTGGTCGATGACCACGAATAATTAGAGCTTGCCTTCGGCGGTTCTTACCTTGGCCAGTCGTTGTGGAAGAAGCCGACCG
>JALYIG010000293.1 GCA_030775885.1 Acidobacteriota bacterium
GACCTGAGGCACTCCGGCTCCGGGTGAATCCATTGGAATACCATAAGCAACGGAGTGCGGGCGCACTATGCCGTCTCGCCGTCGGCAAGCCCCTGAAGCACCGCCGCTCGCCCCGCAGAATGAGGTGCGGTCCGGACCTAATGCATTCCTTTTCAAGATTTTGACCCATACAGGGGGAGGGGGGAGCAGGCATTATCGTGATGTCGGACACCGACGGCCAGCAACCCATCAGACGATCATCGAACCAGACAACTAAGATCGATAGGAACGAATGGACACCAGAGACACCGACCGGCTCATCGAAGCACTGTCAAGCAATTGGCAGGCGGAAATTCGCGGCTATCATACCTACGACACCCTCTCCAAACAGGAGCCAGACCCGCACCGTCGCCGCATCCTGCGCAACCTCGCCCTCGCCGAGAAGCATCACGCCGACCTCTGGGCCGGCCGCTTAACCGCTCTCGGAGCGCCGCTCCCCATCTACGACGGTCCCGAATCCGGCGAGGCCGGCACCCTCGCCAACCGCATCGGCGGCCAGGGCCTCGCGCTCCGCCGTCTCGAGATTGATGAGAGCCGCGACATCGCCCACTACGCCCGCCAGATCGAGGACCTCGGCGACGAACCAAGCGTCGTCATCCTCAAAGAAGTCCTCGCCGACGAAGCCGAGCATCACCTCACCCTCGGCGGCCTCATTCGCCACCACCTGCCCGACGTGCCCATGGATCCAGATCTCGCTCGTCAGGCTCTAGACGAACTGGTCAGCGCACGCGACAAGGACCAGCCCAAAGCCGCCAGTTGGATCGGTGACGCCATCTATGGAGTCAACGACGGTCTCGGCGCAATCTTCGGCATCGTCTCTGGAGTCTCCGGCGCAACCCTCGGCAATGCCCACTTCGTCCTCATCGCCGGCCTCGCCGGAATGATTGCTTCCGCCCTCTCCATGGGCTCAGGCGCCTACCTCGCCGCAAAAAGCCAGCGCGAAATCTACGAAGCCGAATACGCCCGCGAGCGCGACGCAGTCCACTACAACGAGGCCGAAGCCCGCGAACTCCTCTCCCTCACCTACCAGGTCCGAGGCCTCACCGCCGAGGACGCCGACCACTTCGTAGGCCACATCGCCGAAAACAAAGAGCAACTCGTCGCCGCTCTCGCACGCGAACGTCTCCACACCAGCGAAGAAGGTCTCAGCAAGCCTTGGGTCTCGGCCACCTCCGGCGCGCTCTCAACTGCCGTCGGCGCGTTCATTCCCGTAATCCCCTTCTTCTTTATGCACGGCCTGCCCGCGATTCTCGTGGCCGCCATCATTTCGCTGGTAGCGCACTTCGCCGTCGGCGCAGCCAAATCCCTCATCACCATCCGATCCTGGTGGTCGAGCGGGCTCGAAATGACAGCCGTCGGCGCGATCGAAGGAGTAGTCACCTACGCCCTCGGCCTGGCCATCGGTAAAATCTAATACAAATCACACCAGCCGTGCCCCGATTCGTTTTGCACGCTCTAATGTCCTCGCCGACAGCGATTGATGCGGCTTCTGCGCGCACAATCCGATCCAGAGCTTCGCAACCGGCTTCGCCCCTAGCATTTCGGCCGATACCCGCAAACCTTTCGCGGCGCCGGTCAACATGGGAATCAGAAATCCGGGCGCAGCACTGGAAGCCACCAGTACCGCTCTCCGCTTCAAACCCTTGTCCCGTGCCACCGGCCCATTCGTTCCCCACGGCCAATAGACAGAGCCCACGAGCCGCTCCATGAACCGGCGAAAGATCGCAGTAACGTTCCAACAGTTAACCGGCGAACCGAGCACAATCGCATCCGCCGCATCAATCTCGTCCAGGATCGCCTGCAGGTCGTCCTTCTGCACGCATTGCCCTCGCTGCACTCCCGGCGCCTGGGTGCATCGCCTGCAGTTGGTGCAAAACTCGATATGAGCATCGGTGAGATAAATCGCATGCGTCTGCGCGCCCTGCTCTCGAGCCCCTTCCAGAATCGCCTCCACCGCCATATCGACAGTTCCACCCCGCCGATAACTTCCAACGATCGCCACAACTTTATGCCCCATATCGGACCCCATTCGATTTGCGGCTGTAGTGTAGCCCCGGGATCGGTAAAAGAGGTGTGCTCACAGTCACGCGTTGCAACGCAAAAAGCAAACGCCGGAGCAACAGCCTTGGCTGCCACTCCGGCGCGTATCAATTCAATCTCTCTGCCTCTATGCGACTGCGCGCCGCTCGCTTTCGCGGCTGCGATTGTCCTTGCCCAGATTCACGCTCACGATCTTCGACACGCCCGGCTCCTGCATGGTCACGCCGTAAATTACATCAGCCTGTTGCATCGTCCGCTTGGAGTGGGTGATGACCACGAACTGCGTCGTCGCAGCCATGTCAGAGATTAGCTTGGCAAACCGTCCAACGTTCGTCTCATCCAGCGGCGCATCCACTTCGTCCAGAATGCAGAACGGAGCAGGTTGGAACTGGAAGATTCCGACCAGCAGCGAAAGCGCAGTCAGCGCCTTCTCACCGCCTGAGAGCAGCAGAATGTTCTGCAGCTTCTTGCCCGGAGGTGACGCCACAATATCGATGCCCGACTCGGTCGAGTTCTCCTCGTCCGTCAGTTTCATAAACGCCTGGCCGCCTCCGAACAGCTTCGAGAATGTCACTCCGAAGTTCTCGTTGATCACCTTGAACGCCTCGTCGAACTTGATCCGCGACACATCGTCGATCTCTTTGATCGAAGCCTGCGTGTTCTCGATCGACTCCAGCAGGTCCTTGCGTTGCGTCTCCAGAAAGCTGTGCCGCGCGGAGGTCTCGTTGTACTCTTCGAGCGCCATCATATTCACCGGCCCCATCGCTTCGAGCCGCTGCTTCAGCGCCCGCGCTTCTTCCTCTTCGACCATCAGGGCCGCGCCCTCTATGCGCACAATCTCCACATCCTCACGCAGCGCCGAAGCCTCCGCGCCAAGATCGTTCATGCAGGTCGCCTCGATATGCTCGATGTCCGACGCCAGCTTCGCCGCACGCGCAGTCAGGTTGGCGCGCTGTTCGCGAAGCTCCTCAGTCTCGTGCCGCAGTGTGCGCAGCTTCGCGTCCAACTCGGCCATCTGCTCCCGCAGCACCTTCGCCGCATCAGTCAGACGAGCGCCCTCGGCCAGCGCAGTTGCCCGCGTCTCGGCCAGCGTCTCATGCTGCGATGCAAGTTCCGCAGTCTCCTGCTCGCGCCTCAGCTTCTCCGCACCGGAAGACTCAATCTGCTGCTCGATCTGCGCAATCCGCGCGGCTTGCGCCTCAGCCATCCGTCGCGTCTGCTCGTGATTAGCCGCAGCGTTGCGCCGCCGCTCTTCCAGCCCAGCCAGTGCCGCGGAAGCCTCTGCCGCCGCCTGCTGCAACTCCTCGCGTTGCGCCCGCAGAGCCTCCAACTGTCCCTGCAGCTCCGCAAGCTGCGCCTCCAGCCCTTCGCGCTCCGTCTCGAACGTTGCTGCCTCCTGCTGACGCGCTGCAATCAACTCCTGCTTCCGGGCGCGTGCCTCGCGGTTCCGTTCGCTGGTCAGAGCCCACTCCTGCAGCCGTCGCTCGATCCGCGCCGTCTCCGACTCCATCTGCCGCAAAGCTGCACCTGAGTTGGCCGACTCCCTCTCCGCATCACGCCGCTCCAGCGTTTTCGTCTCAAGCGACGCCGTCAGATCCCGTACGTCGCGCTCCAGACCGGCCGCCTCAAATTCCGCCTGTGCCAGTTCTGCCTCGGTCGCATCCAGCTTCTGCTCAACCTCGCCCAATTCCCGCTTCAGCGCCAGCGGACCTTGTTCCCGAACGCGTCCCCCGGTCACCGTCGCATTGTGGAACGCTTCTCCATTGGGACTAAGAAAGAAACCTTTCGGATGTTCACCTGCCAGCCTGCGCGCCGTCTCCACATCCTGCGCAATGAAGCCATTCCGCAGCTTCGGCAGCATACCCTCCAGCGAGTTGCCAAACCCATTCAGCACTCGAACGCAGTCCTTCAATGCGACCGCGCCCTCGACAGCATGCGTCGTCTCCGCAGCATGACCTGCCGAGTGAGCATCGTTCTCCCCATGCACCAGGAAAGTGGCTCGGCCGGCCACATCGCTCTCCAGCATGCGCACTCCGGCATCGGCAGCGGCCCAGCTTTTCACCACAACGTAGTTCAACTCGTCGCGCAGGAATTCATCGACCACGCCCTCGTACTGGCCGTCCACTTCCAGGAAGTCCGCCAGCGTTCCCACCGGCGACAAGCCGTCCCCCGCGCCGTTGAGCGTGTTGGCTTTGAAGATGTTGCGAACTGTGTCCGTCGAGTAGCTATGTTCGCGAATCAGCGCATCCAGCGAACTGCGCCGTCCCGCAAGCGTCGCACGCTCTCCCCGCAGCTTGTCGCCGCGCCGCTTGGTCGACGCCTCCTGCTCCCGCGCGCCATCGATCTTCAACCGTAGCTCCGCAATCTCCAATTCCAACGACTTCAGCCGCTCGGTCACATCGCCGAACGTCATCGCCACCTGGCCACGCTGGATTCCAAGCTCCGCCAGGTCGTGCCGCGCCGTATCAGATTCCTGCACCAGCCGCTCCGACTCGCTCTCCAGCCCCGCCAGCGCGGCTTCCGCCTGCGCCTGTTCGTTCCGGCTCTGGCTGGCGCGCTGCAATATCTGGAAACCTGCACGGCGATTTTGTTCCGCCTGCTGCTCCGCCGCAGCAACCGCACGCACTGCCTCCTGTGCTCGTTGCTGCTGAGCCTGCGCCGCATCGCGCGAACCCGTTGCCTCGACCGTCGCATTCTCCAGAAAACTGCGCTGCGCCTCCAACTCGCCGGCCAGCACGCGGAGTTGTTCCCGCGCCTGCTCAAGATCGGTCCCGCCAGCCGCAATGCGAGCTGTCAGATCCGCAACGCGATCTATATTCGCAGCCATCCGCGCAGTCACCCGCTCCAACTCAACCGCGCTATGATTCGCCTGCGCGCCTGCCTCGCGAATTTGCCGGTCGAACTCGTATCCATGCTGAACGCCCGCAGTGTGCTCGGCGTCCATCGCCTCCACCGCCGCAGCCTGTTCATCGACCTGCGCCGTCAGCACTCCAATCTGCGTCAACACCGCAGCCTGCTCGGCATCCAATTGCTGCATCCGGCTCGCCAGCACCACCCGCAAACGTCCGCGCAGTTCATCGCGCAGCAGCCCATACCGCTCCGCCTTCGAAGCCTGCCGCTTCAACGAACCCATCTGCCGCGTCACTTCCTCAAAGATGTCGTTCACGCGCGACAGATTCACCTTGGCCGACTCCAGCCGCAATTCCGCCAGCCGCTTCTTCGTCTTGAAGCGCGTAATCCCCGCAGCCTCTTCCAGAATCGCTCGCCGATCCATTGGCTTCGAGCTCAGAATCTGCCCAATGCGCTCCTGCCCGATGATCGCGTAGGTCTCGCCGCCCAGACCAGTCCCCATAAAGATGTCCTGGATATCGCGCAGCCGGCAGATTTTTCCGTTCAGCAAATACTCCGAATCGCCCGACCGAAACAGCCGCCGCGTGATCGTCACCTCACCCGCCCGCACCGGAGAGCGCCCAAACTTCCGCCGCCGAATCTTCAGCACCACCCCAGGCGTCGCCCCTTCCGCAGATGCTTCCAGAGAACCGGGTGCCCCATCCTTTCCAGTTTCATCGGAAAGGGTGGGTTGCAATGCTTCAAGAGTCTCACCCTGCACAACCTCCCCGTCCATTCCCAGCACGACCCCAGGCTGAGCCTCGGCAACGGCCTCTTCGGTCTCCTGGGCCCGCATCTGGCGCAACACTTCCTCGTCCCAATCGCCAGCCAGGTCCAGAGCACGCTCGCTGCTCCCGTCGCTCGACCAATCCCGCTCGCCCGCCTCGCCGTCGCCCAGCGTCGCTCCGTCATACACCTCCGGATCGACCAGCGTCAGCGACACCTCCGCCATGCCCGTCGGTTTGCGCTCACGCGTCCCGGCGAAGATCACGTCCTCCATCTTGGTCCCGCGCAGCGTCTTGGCCGACTGTTCGCCCAGCACCCACGTAATCGCATCCGAGATGTTCGACTTGCCGCAGCCATTCGGCCCCACCACAGCGGCAATCCCTTCGCCGGTAAGGTGGATCTCCGTCCGGTCGCAGAACGACTTGAACCCCAGGATCTGAACTCGTTTGAGCTTGAGCAAACCGCACCTCCCAATACCGCTATGGCCCTGCAAATGGCGTTCCGCACCGATTCCAATTCTCAGCCCACACAATCAGAATGACGCACCAGCGCACTTTCTAATCTATCTGGCTCGGAAGGCAGGATCAACAACGTAAACCCCACATGTTGTGGATAATTGGTCATCAACCCCACAAATGGGCCACCCGCCCCAATTCACCACAAGTGGCTGGTCCCAGTCGATCATTATTAAGATTAAGCCCAGAAATGCCTTGCGGTCTTCATCCAGGACCGACGAGGCGGCGCATACCAGCCTAGCCGGAAGCCTAGGTAGGTGGCCGAGAAGAGCCAAACCATTGAAGGCGCGACACATAGCTCAAGCGGCGCGGTCTTCGCGAGGAGGACCGTTTCGCCGGAAGCTAACCTGATCACTATCGTGGATTTCATTTCCGAGCCTGATCGCCTACAGGGGATCAGCCCCCATACGCAGTCCTAATCCATCGGGGTAAGTACTCCACCGACCCTAAGGCCGACGGCGATACCGAATCGCAAACTCATAGTCCGCATTCGGAGGAAACAGCTTCGCCACCAGCCGCAGCCGCTCCGCAAGCGCCTGTGGCGCAAGCAGCGGATACTCCCGCTCCCGCAGCTCCGAGTAGTCGAAGTCCACCGACAGAGACAGCATATAAATCGCTACCGCGTCCGAGAACGCAGCTTCCAGAAAATCCGTCTTGGCTTTCTCGTCGATGCGGGGCTTGCCGTCCTGCGCCGTAACGTCGCCCGCGCCCAGCGCAGCCGCCCGACTCTCCCACGCATCCTGGCTGGTCTCTCCGCGCACGTCCACGACAGCCTGGTTCCACGCCAGTTCCGCAAAGCTTTCCGCCACCCCCACCTCATCGACAAACGCATGCCCCACATTGATGAAGTACTCAAACGCCAGCGAGAAACGGTCATTAAGCAGCCGCGCGGAGATGAACACGCCCTCCCCGGCCTCCTCGCCCGTACCCAGCACCACATTGCGATGGCAGATCGCCTGGTCCGCCAGATCGGTTGTGTACTCCGGCGAGATCAGCGTCACCTCGTTCCCCTTGCGGTGGCCCGCAGCCTCAGCTGCCCGCCCATCGGCCAGCGCCAGCGGGACAAAGAAATAGCTCTTCTTTGCCAGAGCCGCCGCCATCGACGACGGCACAGCCTGCACCATGCGCGCAAGCTCCACATCGGCCAGCCCCGTATCGCCAAATACCGCAAAGCGGATCCCATTCGCCGATTGGCGAACGTCCGCCTCCCGCGCTACCTGGGTCGCTTCAATCAACCCGCCTTGAATCCCCTCAGCCATGGTCCTCACAACTTCATTCATAAAACGCTATTCTAACTGTATGCCGCCCTCTTCCCCTACATCCGCGTCAACCGCCGCCCAGCCCGGCCCGCAAGCCCCCACTCCCGCGACACTCTTTGGCGTACCCGTCGGCGACTTCGGCTGGTTCGCCAGCCTTCTGATTGGACTCGCCTCGGGCTTCATGGCGTTCTTCGCAGCCACCTTCTGCGCCATCGTCTTCATCCTTATCTACAACACCACCGCGCACGGCTCCATCGACTTCGCATACAGCTACCGGCGCGTCGGATTCCCCATCGGAATCGTCGTCATGGCCGTCGCGTTCACCTATCTCGCGTCCCTTTGGTTCAAGCGCATCCTGCGCCGGAGCTAGTCCCCGCGATGGAGCACGCACGCCCCTCGCGCACCGCCCTGCGCGTCGCCATGCGCCGGGCCGCTCACCAACTCTACGACACGCCGCCCCTCGTCTTTGAAGATCCCATAGCCGTCGCCATCCTTGGCCCTCACGCAGCCGAGATCGAAAGAACTCCCGGTCGTAACCCTCTCCACAAGCCTCGCCCATACTCCGTCAGCCTGCGCGCCTACCTCGTTGCCCGCAGCCGCTACGCTGAAGACCTGCGTGCCCGCGCAGTCCAACGCGGCATCACTCAATACGTCCTGCTCGGGGCCGGCCTCGACACCTTCGCCCATCGCAATGCCTACCCATCGCTGCGTGTCTTCGAAGTCGATCATCCCGCTACTCAGCAATGGAAGCGCGAACTTCTCCTCACCACCGGCCTGCCCACCCCGGCCAACCTCACCTACGTGCCCGTCGACTTCGAGCGCCAATCTCTCGCCGCGCAACTCCGCACCGCTGGCTTCGACCTTTCAGCGCCCACCTTCTTCGCATGGCTTGGAGTAGTCCCCTACCTCACGCTGGAGGCCTTCCGCGCCACCATCCGTTTCATCGCCGAGCAGCCGCCCACCAGCGGCCTCGCCTTCGACTACGCCCAACCGCGCAGCGCACTGCCACTGCTCGAGCAGCTATCCCGCGACTCCCTCGCCTCGCGCGTCCAACTCGCCGGCGAGTCCTTCCAGCTCTACTTCACGCCATCTGAAGTAGCAACCGAACTCGCCGCGTTCCACACCCTCGAAGACATCGGCGCATCCGAACTGAACGCTCTCTATTTCGCTAAGCGCAGCGATGGCCTCAAGATCCTCGGCAGCGGTGGCCGCTTCGTCAGCGCCTGGCTCTAAGCAATCTTTGGCAGGCCTTCAACGCCACCCGCAGCATCGCGTTCGGCCGTCATCCAGCCCAGCGCCTGTGACAGGTAAGCCTTCATATCCTTGCGCTGCACAATCGCGTCCAGGAATCCGTGCTCCAGCAGAAACTCCGACCGCTGAAATCCTTCCGGCAGCTTTTGTCGAGTCGTTTGCTCGATCACCCTTGGCCCTGCGAACCCAATCAGCGCCCCTGGCTCCGCAATATTCAAATCGCCCAGCATCGCAAAGCTCGCAGTTACGCCGCCCGTCGTCGGGTCGGTCATCAGCGAGATGTACGGCACACCCGCGTCGTCCAGCCGAGCCAGCCCATTCGCAATCTTCGCCAGTTGCATCAGCGAAACAATCCCTTCCATCATCCGCGCCCCGCCCGAAGCCGCCACGATAATGAGTGGATGCTTCGTCGCCAATGACCGGTCGATGGCCCGCGTAATCGTCTCGCCCACCACCGCGCCCATGCTTCCGCCAATGAACCCATACTCCATCGCGCTGATCACCACCGGCTGCGTTCCGATGCTTCCAACCGCGTTCACAATCGCGTCGTTCAGTCCGGTCTTCTTTCTCGCCTCGGCCAGCCGGTGCTTATACCGCTTCAAATCCGTGAAGTTCAGCGGGTCGGTCGACTTCAGTTCCATGTCAACCAACTCATAGCCTGGCTCCAGCAGCATCGCGATCCGCCAACGCGCGTCAATGCGAAAATGATTTCCGCACTTGGGGCACACATTCAGGTTGTCCTCCAGGTCCTTTTTGAAGATCGCCTGGCGGCACGATCCGCACTGAATCCACAGACCCTCCGTGCGCACCGTCTTGCGCCTCTCCGGCCCTTTGAAGTCGTTGTCTTCCCGCTTAAACCAACTCATCGCTTCTATTCCTCGCACTGTCCAGCGCTGCCGATCTATTGTATCGGGATGGCCCCGGCTTTGCTCCAGCGGGCGCCGGGGGTATCCAATCGCGAACGCCCAACAAAATATTTGCAGCATAATCTTCAGCAAACACGATGCGGCTGCGTCTATCGAGTAGACGCACAAGGCTACTGAATTCAGGCAGAGGGCTTACCATAGCTCACTCCGGAGTGCGTGCAATCAGGCCTGCTTCCCACCAATAGAGCATGCGGCCAGCGGATATGTTCCGCCTGAGACCCATGCCCCGACACCAATTCAAAAGCTGCAAACACCCGACGCAATCAAATTTTGGAGACCAGTGATGAAGATTCCAGCAAGTATCATGCTAGCCGCGCTACTCGGCGGCACGCTCGCCATGGCGCAAAACGCAACCACCACCACCAAGTCCGCCGAACCGCGCCAACTCAAGCCCACTTCAAGAACTCCCATCACCCTGCACATGACCGACGAGAGTAAGAACATCTATGAGGCCATCGCCAAGCTCGAAGGATTCAATGTCATCTTCGATCCGGACTACGCATCCAAACACGTCCAGGTCGACCTGACGAACGCCAGCCTCAACGATGCGCTCCGCATCGTGGGCGACCTGACCAACACCTTCTACAAGCCCGTCACCTCGGATACCATCTTCGTTGCCACAAATAATCGCCAGAAGCACATCGACCTCGACGACCTTCAGACGCAGACGTTCTATCTCAAGAACGCCTCCCAGCAAGCGGACGCGAACGAGATCGTCACCGCCCTGCGCAACGTCCTCAATCCCGAATCCAAGGTCTATCTCGTCGCCAACCAAAACGCGATCGTCATGCGAACTACCCCGGAATGGCTGGCACTCGCGCAAGCGCTGCTCAACGACCTTGACGTCCCCAAGAAGATCTACCGCCTCACCTACACCGTCACTGATGTGGACGGCAACAAGCCCGGTGCGCCCGAGCACTACTCCATGGTCATGGTCTCGGGACAGAACAACAAGCTCAAGCAAGGCAGCAAAGTGCCCATCGCCACCGGCTCCTACAACGCGGTCGCCACTACCGGCGACCACCCCTCCCCCGCAGGCATCCAGACGCAGTACACCTACGTCGACGTCGGTAT